>JAMFRY010000299.1 GCA_026225015.1 Alphaproteobacteria bacterium | reverse complement strand
TGGGCGAGGAAGTCGAGATCGTCGGCCTGCGGCCAACCACCAAGACGGTCGTGACCGGCGTGGAAATGTTCCGCAAGCTGCTCGACCAGGGCGAGGCCGGCGATAATATCGGCGCGCTGCTGCGCGGCGCCAAGCGCGAGGATATCGAGCGCGGCCAAGTGCTCGCCGCCCCCGGCTCGATCACCCCGCACACCAAGTTCCACGCCCAGGCCTATGTGCTGACCAAGGAAGAGGGTGGCCGTCACACGCCATTCTTCACCAACTACCGCCCGCAATTCTACTTCCGCACCACCGACGTGACCGGCGTGGTCACGCTGCAGCAGGGCACGGAAATGGTGATGCCGGGCGATAATGTCGCCATCGATGTCGAGCTGATCGCGCCGATCGCCATGGATGACGGTCTGCGTTTCGCCATCCGCGAAGGTGGCCGGACCGTCGGTTCGGGCGTCGTCGCCAAGGTTACGAAGTAAGCTAGCGGCCCCAGTAGAAGGTTCAACAGGTTAAACGATGGACAACCAGAATATTCGCATTCGCCTGAAGGCGTATGATCACCGCGTGCTGGACAACAGCACGAAGGACATCGTCAACACGGCGAAGCGTACCGGCGCGCAGGTTCGGGGGCCGATCCCGCTGCCGACCCATATCGAGCGGTTCACGGTGAATCGCTCGCCGCATGTGGACAAGAAGAGCCGCGAACAGTTCGAGATCAGGACACATCGCCGCTTGCTGGATATCGTTGACCCGACGCCGCAGACGGTGGACGCGCTGATGAAGCTCGACCTGGCTGCCGGCGTTGAAGTCGAAATCAAGATCTAGGCCGCATAGGCTAAGCTTAAGGTTATTTAGAAAATGCGTACCGGTGTGATTGCAAAAAAGCTGGGGATGACCCGGTTATTCAAGGAAGACGGCACCCATGTGCCGGTGACGGTTCTGCACCTCGACGATGTGCGGGTTGTTGCCGCGCGCACCGTTGAAACGGACGGCTATAACGCGGTCCAGCTTGGCTACGGCAAAGCAAAAATCAAGAACGTGAGCAAGCCGCAGCGCGGGCATTTCGCCAAAGCCAAGGTGGAACCGGCCGCCAAGCTCGTTGAATTCCGGGTGGCTGGCGACGCGCTGCTGGAACCGGGCGCAAAAATTTCCCCGTCGCATTTCTCGGTTGGCCAGTTCGTCGATGTGGCGGGCGTGACCAAGGGCAAGGGCTTTGCCGGCGGTATGAAGCGCTGGAATTTCTCCGGTCTGGAAGCCAGCCATGGCGTTTCCATCAGCCATCGCAGCCTGGGTTCCACCGGCAACCGGCAGGACCCTGGCAAGACCTTCAAGAACAAGAAAATGGCCGGCCATCTGGGTCAGGAACGCGTAACCACGCTGAACCTGACCATCGCCGCCATCGATGAAGCCCGTAACCTGGTTCTGGTGCGTGGCGCCGTCCCGGGTTCCAAGGGGGACTACGTGCTGCTGCGCGACGCCATCAAGCGTGCCCGCCCGGCCGATGCCGCCTACCCGGCCGGCCTGAAAGGTCAACAATCATGAAACTCGACATTCATAATTTCGATGCCGAGACATCGGGCTCAGCCGAACTGCCGGATGAAATTTTTGGCGTCACCCCGCGCAATGACATCATTGCCCGCGTGATCCACTGGCAGCTCGCCAAGCGCCGCAGCGGCAATCACAAAATCAAGGGCATGGGCGAAGTCTCCGGCACCACCCGCAAGCCGTACAAGCAAAAAGGCACGGGCAATGCGCGCCAGGGAAGTTTGCGGGCGCCGCAGTTTCGTACCGGCGGCGTGGTGCATGGTCCGGTGGTGCGCGACCATGGCTATAGCCTGAACAAAAAGGTGCGCCGGCTTGGCCTGCTTTCGGCCCTTTCGCAAAAGGCCGCCGACGGTAAGCTGGTGATCCTGGACACGGTTGGCGCGGTTTCAAAAACCAAGGATGTCGCCGCCAAGTTCAAGAAATTCGGCTGGTCCTCCGCGCTGATCGTGGATCTGGCGGTGGACGAGAATTTTCTGCGCGCCAGCCGGAATGTCCATGGCCTGGATATTCTCCCCGTCATCGGCGCCAATGTTTACGACATCGTCAAACACGACGTCCTGGTGATTACCCAGGCCGGCATGGACGGCTTGCAGGAGCGCCTGAAATGAGCGGAGCAAAGCTTTCGGTAGAGCGGCTTTACGAAGTGGTGCGCGCCCCGCTGGTGACGGAAAAATCGACGCTGCTTTCGGAGAAGAACCAGTTTGTGTTCCGCGTCGCCAATGACGCGACCAAGCCAGAAATCAAGGCGGCGATTGAGACGTTGTTCAAGGTCAAAGTGACCGGGGTGAATACGCTGATCACCAAGGGCAAGACCAAGCGGTCCAAGGGCCGCCTTGGCGTGCGCTCCGACGTGAAGAAGGCGTTCGTGACTTTGGCCGAGGGCCAGAGCATCGATTTCACCACCGGCCTGGCGTGAGGCGAGCAGAGCAATGGCATTAAAGAGTTTCAACCCGATAACCCCCAGCCTGCGCGGTACGATTCTGATCGACCGCAGTGAGTTGTGGAAAGGCAAGCCGGTCAAGGGCCTCACCGAAGGCAAGCATTCCTCCGGCGGGCGCAACAATCATGGCCGCATCACCAGCCGGTTTCGCGGTGGTGGTCACAAGCAGGCTTACCGGATCGTCGATTTCAAACGCCGCAAATTCGATGTCGGCGCGACGGTTGAGCGGCTGGAATATGACCCCAACCGCACCGCCTTCATCGCGCTGATCAAATACGCCGATGGCGAGCTGGCCTATATTCTGGCGCCGCAACGCTTGAAGGTGGGCGATCCGGTGATTTCCGGTTTGCGCGTGGATATCAAGCCCGGTAATTCGATGCCGCTGGCCGCGATCCCTGTCGGAACCATCATCCACAATATTGAGCTGAAAGCTGGCGCCGGCGGCAAGCTGGCGCGTTCGGCGGGTACCTTCGCGCAGCTGGTCGGCAAGGATCAGGGCTATGCGCAAATTAAGCTCACCTCGGGCGAGCTGCGCATCATTCGCGCGGAATGCATGGCCAGTATCGGCGCTGTTTCCAATGCCGATCATCAGAACCAGCAGATCGGCAAGGCCGGACGCAGCCGTTGGCTCGGCCGCAAGCCGCATCAGCGCGGCGTGGTGATGAACCCGGTCGATCACCCGCATGGCGGTGGCGAGGGGCGGACCTCCGGCGGCCGGCATCCGGTCACGCCATGGGGCAAGCCGACCAAGGGATACAAGACACGCACCAATAAACGTACGGATGATCTGATCATCCGCCGCGCCAAAAGCGGGAAGGGCTAGATAAATGTCGCGTTCCGTATGGAAAGGCCCGTTCGTGGACGGGTATTTGTTGAGCAAGGCGGAAGCCTCGCGCAGTTCCGGCCGCAACGAGATCATCAAGATCTGGTCGCGCCGTTCAACGATCCTGCCGCAATTCATCGGCCTGACCTTTGGCGTCTATAACGGCAAAAAGTTTCTGCCGGTGCAGGTGAACGAGAATATGGTCGGCCATAAATTCGGCGAATTCTCGCCGACCCGGACGTTTACGGGGCATTCGGCCGACAAGAAAGCGAAGCGGGGCTGAGATGAGCAAACCGAACGCAATACGCCGCCTGGACGAATCGGAAGCGCAGGCGATTACGCGCAATATCCGTACCTCGCCGCGCAAGCTGAACCTGGTAGCCGCATCCATTCGCAACTTGCCCGCGGGCAAGGCGATTGCTGATCTTACTTTCAGCAAGCGCCGCGTCGCCCAGCATGTGAAAAAGACGCTGGAATCCGCCATCGCCAATGCCGAGAACAACCATCAGCTGGATGTCGACAAGCTGGTGGTGAAACTGGCCGAAGTTGGCCGCGGCGTTGTGATGAAGCGCTTTCACGCACGTGGCCGCGGCCGCTCGGCGACCGTGGAAAAATGGTTCAGCCATTTGAAGATCGTGGTCGCCGAACGCGAGCCGGTCCAGAAACCGCGGCGCGATACCAAGCCGGGACATTCCAACGCCAAAGCCGCCGCGGCGCCGGCCGCCGAAGGAGCCGCGTAATATGGGTCATAAAATCAATCCGATCGGCATGCGCCTTGGCATTATCCGCACCTGGGACAGCCGTTGGTATGCCGGCAAGGACTACGCCAAGCTGCTGCATGAGGACATCAAGCTGCGCAACCATCTGCGCGCGAAACTTTCCCAGGCCGGCGTTTCAAAGGTGGTGATCGAGCGCCCGGCGAAGAAACCGCGCGTGACGATCTATGCTGCCCGCCCCGGCGTGGTGATCGGCAAGAAGGGCCAGGATATCGACACGCTGCGCAAGGAATTGTCGGTGATGGCGAAGGCCGAGGTTTCGCTGAACATCGTGGAAATCCGCAAGCCGGAAATCGACGCTACCTTGGTTGCCGAAAACATCGCGCAGCAGCTGGAACGCCGGGTCGCGTTCCGCCGGGCGATGAAACGGGCCGTGCAGTCTGCGATGCGGCTCGGCGCGCAAGGAATCCGGATCAATTGCAGTGGCCGCTTGGGCGGCGCTGAAATCGCCCGCATGGAGTGGTACCGCGAAGGCCGCGTGCCGTTGCATACGCTGCGCGCCGATATCGATTACGGCGTTGCAACCGCCAAGACCACCTACGGCACCTGCGGCGTAAAGGTTTGGATCTTCAAGGGCGAGATTCTCACCCATGATCCAATGGCGCAGGATAAGCGCGCCGCCGAACAAGCGCCGCAGCGTTAAGGAACCTTGCTCCCATGATGTCCCCTAAACGTACCAAATTTCGTAAAGCCCATAAGGGCCGTATTCACGGCCTGGCAAAGGGCAATACGGTGCTGAATTTCGGTTCCTTTGGTCTGAAGGCCCTGGAGCCGGAGCGGATTACCGCGCGGCAGATCGAATCCGCCCGCCGGGCAATCACCCGCGCGATGAAGCGCGCCGGGCGCGTATGGATTCGAATTTTCCCGGATGTGCCTGTTTCCACCAAGCCGGCTGAAGTGCGCATGGGCTCCGGCAAAGGCAGCCCGGAATTCTGGGTTGCACGCGTGCATCCTGGCCGGATCGTGTTCGAGATCGATGGCGTCTCCGAAACGCTGGCGCGCGAGGCTTTGGCGTTGGGTGCTGCCAAGCTGCCGATAAAAACCAAGGTCGTGAACCGGATTGGGGAAGCTTAAAATGGCGAGCGCGAAAGTGAACACCGCAAGTGATGTGCGGGCGAAAACGCCCGATGAGCTGACCGGCCTGCTGCAGGATCTGCGCAAGGAACAGTTTAACCTGCGGTTTCAGCGGGCGACTGGCCAGCAGGAAAACACCAGCCGCGTGCGCGTGGTGCGCCGCGATATTGCACGTGTGAAGACAATTTTGGCCGAGCGTGCGCGCTCCGCCGCGAAGGCATAAGAGGACACCATGCCGAAACGAATTCTAACCGGCCGCGTCGTGAGCGACAAGATGGACAAGACCATTACCGTTCTTGTCGATCGCCGCATCATGCACCCGCTATACAAGAAGTTCATCCGCCGTTCGAAGAAATACGCGGCGCATGACGAGGCCAACGCCTGTGTTGAGGGCGATCTGGTGCGGATCGAGGAATGCGCGCCGATCAGCAAGCGCAAGACCTGGATCGTGACCGAGCGCAATGGCGCCGCTTTATCCAGTGCCGCACCGGCGGCCGGCGCTCCGGCGAACGCTTGAAGGACGGATTTAGAAAATGATTATCGTAGAATCGAATCTCGATGTGGCTGACAATTCCGGTGCAAGGCGGGTGCAGTGCATCAAGGTGCTCGGCGGCTCCAAGCGCAAGGCGGCATCCGTCGGCGACGTGATCGTGGTTTCCGTCAAGGACGCCATTCCGCGCGGCAAGGTGAAAAAAGGCGATGTGCATCAGGCGGTGGTCGTGCGCACGGCATTCGCAGTGCGCCGGCCGGATGGCAGCGCCATTCGCTTCGACCGCAACGCAGCCGTGCTGATCAACAAGCAGATGGAGCCGATCGGCACCCGTATCTTCGGGCCGGTGGTGCGAGAACTGCGCGCCAAGAAATTCATGAAGATCATCAGCCTGGCGCCGGAGGTGCTGTAACCATGGCCGCTCGCATCAAGAAAGGCGACAAGGTGATCGTGATCACCGGCGCCGCCAAGGGCCGCCGCGGCGAGGTGCTGCGGGTTCTGCCGAAGGAAGATCGCGCCGTGGTGCAGGGCATTGCCGTGGCGAAGCTGCATACCAAGCCAAAAGGCGCCGGCCAGCCGGGCGGCATCGTGGAACGTGAAGCTGCGGTGCATCTCTCGAACCTCGCGCTGATTGATCCCGAGACCGACAAGGCCACCCGCATCGGCTTTCGCAAGCTGGATGATGGCCGCAAAGTTCGCGTTGCCCGCAAGAGCGGCGCGCTGATTGATGGTTGAGGAGACCGCAATGAGTGAAACAAAATCGCTGCCGCGCCTGCAGGACCATTACCGCCAGGTCGTGCGTGCGCAGTTGCAGCAGGAATTCAGCTATAAAAATCCGTTCGAAATTCCAAGCCTGGAAAAGATCGTGATCAATATGGGCGTGGGCGAAGCGGCGGCAGACCAGAAGAAGTTGGACGCGGCTGTTGCCGAGCTTACTCTGATCGCGGGCCAGAAGCCGGTGAAGACCATCGCCAAGAAAGCCATCGCCGGTTTCAAAATTCGCGAAGGCCTGCCAATCGGCTGCAAGGTGACTTTGCGCAAATCCAGGATGTATGAGTTTCTGGACCGGCTGGTGACCATTGCTCTGCCGCGCGTGCGCGACTTCCGCGGTATTCCGGCGGGCAAGGGCTTCGACGGCCGCGGCAATTTCGCCATGGGCGTCAAGGAACAGATCATCTTTCCCGAGATTGTCTATGACAAGGTGGACGCGATCCGTGGCATGGACATCATTTTCGTGACGACCGCGAAAAGCGATGCCGAGGCCAAGGCGCTGCTCAAAGGATTTAATTTGCCGTTTGCGAAATAAGCGCGGGCAGGCGTGGATTTGTTGGATTTTGGAAAACGGCCGGGGCTTTCCGGCAGGTTCCTGAAGGGTAGTTGAGTATGTCGAAGGTATCGCAGGTCAACCGCAATCATAAGCGTGAACGCATGGGCGCGCGGGATAAGAAGAAGCGCCAGGTGCTGAAGGATGTGGTCATGGACCGCACCTTGCCCATGGAAGACCGCTTCGAGGCGACCATCAAGCTGGCGCAACTGCCGCGCAACGGCGCGAAAGTCCGGGTGCGGCTGCGCTGTGAGCTCACGGGCCGCTCGCGCGGCAATTACCGCAAGTTCAAACTCTGCCGTATCGCGTTCCGCGATCTTGCCAGCGCCGGACAGATCCCCGGCGTCGTCAAAGCCAGCTGGTAAGGAGAAGACAACACTATGTCGATGTCCGATCCGTTGGGTGACATGCTCACCCGCATCCGCAACGCCCAGCATGCCCGGCTTACGGTATGCACCGCACCCGCCTCCAACCTGCGCGCCAATGTGCTGGATGTGTTGAAGCGTGAAGGATTTATCCGCGGCTTCAGCCGGGAGGAGGTACGCCCCGGGATCGCGCAGCTGCACATCGAGCTGAAATATTCCGAGGGTCAGCCGGTGATCAAGGAGATCAGCCGGGTCTCGCGCCCCGGCCGCCGGGTCTATACCAAGAACAAGGAATTGCCACGGGTCTATTCGGGTCTGGGTGTTTCGATTCTTTCCACGCCACGCGGCGTGATGAGCGATGTGGAAGCGCGCGCTGCCAATGTTGGCGGCGAAGTGCTCTGCCGCGTGTTCTAAGGGAGGAGCAGAAATGTCCCGTGTAGGTAAATATCCCGTCGAAGTTCCCGCCGGCGTCACTGTGGCGCTGGCCGGTAATGTGCTGACCGCCAAAGGCAAGCTCGGCGAGTTGCAGCTGTCTTTGACCGATCAGGTCGAAGCGAAGATCGAGGGCGGCAAGATTTCGATCACGCCCAGAACGAAAGCGGCGCAGGCGCGCATGATGTGGGGCACCACCCGCGCGAATGTGGCCAATCTGGTGAAGGGCGTATCGCAG
>JAMFRY010000298.1 GCA_026225015.1 Alphaproteobacteria bacterium | reverse complement strand
GTGAAGGCGTCGTATGCGGCAAAATCGGTGAATTTGTCCCAATCGTCATCCACCCCGTCCACCAGGCTGTCATCGGGCCGGCGCAATTCCCCGCGCAGCTGCAAATTATAGGGAGGGTCGGCGAACACGCAATGGACCGAGGCGTCCGGCAACATGCGCAGCATCTGCCCGGCATCGCCCAGCAAAATCTGGTCCAGCGGCAATTCGCGCGCAGCTTCCACGGTCAAGACGGGCCCTCAACGATCATCGTAACGCAAAGTGCAGGGCGGATCGTGACCACGTCAATCGGGCGTCTCGACGAACCTCAACTGGCGCGGAATAGCAGGCAACCCGCGTAGCAGCTCCCCGAACCCCATGCGGTGATGCGGCGTGGCCCCGAGGCTAAGAATAGCCTCGCGATGCGCGGCGGCGGCGTAGCCCACATTCGATCCCCAGCCATAGCCCGGATACCTGGCGGCCAGCCGCAGCATCAGCCCGTCCCGCAGCACCTTCGCCGCGATGGAAGCCGCCGCGATGGAAAGGCTGATCCCATCCCCGCCTACGATCGGGGTGCATGGCATTGTGCATCCCGGCGAGCGGTTGCCATCCACCAGAACATGGTCGGGCGTGACGGGAAGCCTATGCAATGCGCGGCGCATGGCCAGCATGGCGGCGTGCAGAATGTTCAGCTCGGCGATCTCGGCCACCGAAGCGGCGCCCAAGGCGATTTGCGCGCCGGCTTCCCGCAGCCCAAGCAGCGCCAATTGCCGACGCTCGGCGGTCATTTTCTTGGAATCATCGATCATATCGGCGAGCTTGCGCGGCAATTTTTTCGGCAGGATCACCGCCGCAGCAACCACCGGCCCCGCCAGCGGTCCGCGCCCGACCTCATCCACCCCCGCAACAATCCCTCGAAATCGTTTTTCATGCGCTAAATCAGGCATCCCGCAACCGCTCAAAGAAGCCCCGTAATAGCGCGGCACATTCGGAGTCGCGTACCCCGCCAATGACTTCCGGATGATGATGCGTGCTGGCTTGCGCGAAAACACGGGGGCCATGCTCGACCGCGCCGGATTTCGGATCATAGCTTCCGAACACGAGTTTATTGACGCGAAACGCCGCAATCGCCCCGGCGCACATCACGCAGGGCTCCAGCGTCACCGTCAGCGTGCAATCGGACAGAAATTTGCGCGTCAGCTGCCGCGATGCGTCCTGCAAGGCCAGGATTTCGGCATGCGCCATGGGGTCCGCCTTAGCTTCGACTTCATTGCCGCGCGCCGCGATCAACGCGCCCGAAGCATCCGTAATAACGGCGCCCACCGGAACCTCGCCCCTTTTTGCGGCGGCAAGCGCCTGTGCCAAGGCTGCCTCCATGGCGGAACCGGTAAGCTTTCCCATCGCCAATCCTTGCATCGCCGGCGCTGCCAGGTCTAGGTGCAGGCATGACCAAGCGCCCACTAATCGGCCTGACCCTGGATGCCGAGCAACCGGGCGGCTACTCCAAATACCCCTGGTACGCGATGCGCCAAAACTACACCGCGGCGATCGCCGCGGCAGGGGGGCTGCCGATTGCTTTGCCGCATGATCCGGGCCTCGCGGAAACCTATCTGGACCGGTTGGATGCATTGGTCATCACCGGCGGCGCGTTTGATGTCGATCCGGCTTTATATGGCGAGGCGGAGCGCCACCCGACAGTGGAGCTGAAATCCAGCCGCACCAGCGCGGAATTTGCGCTCCTGCAAGGCGCGCTTGACCGTAATCTGCCGGTGCTGGGCATCTGCGGCGGCGAGCAATTGCTGGCGGTGGCGCTCGGCGGCACGCTGATCCAGCACATCCCGGATGCCATCAACGACGCGCTGGCGCATGAGCAATCCACCCCGCACACCCAGCCCGGCCATGTTGTCAAAATACTGCCGGGCACATTGCTTGCACGGATTGCCGGCTTCGAGACAATGCAGGTGAATACCTCCCACCACCAGGCGGTGCTCAACTCCGGCCGGGGGATCGTCAACGCGGTGGCGCCGGATGGCGTTATCGAAGGCATCGAAGACTCTTCAAAAAAATTCTGCCTCGGCGTTCAGTGGCATCCGGAATATCTCATCGACCCTGGCGATGCCCGCATCTTCGCTGCCCTGGTCGCCGCCGCCAATGGTTGAGGCGCCTCCGCGCGGGGAGCGCATTGCCAAATATTTGTCGCGCGCCGGTATTTCCAGCCGCCGCGATGCCGAGGCCCTGATCGCCGCCGGCAAAGTCCGCGTGAATAATCAGGAGATCAACCACCCGGCATTCTTCGTCACCGGTGCAGATATGGTCGTCGTCGACGGCAAGCCGGTCAGCGCGCCCGATCGCACTCGTCTCTGGCGCTACCACAAGCCGGACGGGCTGGTGACCACCCATAAGGACCCGGAAGGCCGGCCCACCGTATTCGACCATCTGCCGGCTGAATTGCCGCGCGTCATCAGCGTCGGCCGGCTCGATCTCACTTCCGAGGGCCTGCTGCTGCTCACCAATGATGGTGCGCTGTCCCGCCAGTTGGAGCTACCCGCCACCGGCTGGCTGCGGCGCTACCGGGTGCGCGTGCATGGCGGCGTCGATCCGGCCAAACTTGTGCGTCTCGCTGATGGCATACGCATCGATGGCGAGCAATTCGGCCCGATCGAGGCCAAGGTCGATTCCCACCAGCGCGCCAATACCTGGCTGAGCGTTTCCCTGCGCGAGGGCAAGAACCGCGAAATCCGCCGCGTCATGGACCACCTGCTGCTGCCCGTAACCCGGCTGATCCGGATCGCCTACGGCCCTTTTCAGCTCGGACTTCTGGAACGCGGCGCTGTTGAGGAAATCAACGGCAAAATCCTGCGCGAACAAATCCCGTCTCTCAGCAAAACGCCTTGAATAGCCGAAGCGTTTCAGTGTTTGCCGGCCTGAAACACAGTTGCCCCAGCATTCCCTCCCCCTTGTGGGGAGGGTCAGGGTGGGGGATTGCGGTCATACCTCACGCGGGTGGAAATTACCCACCTTCCCCGATTTAATGTCAGGCCCTCGCATCATCGCAGGCCTTTGGCGCGGAAAAACCCTCCTCACGCCTGCCGGTTTGCTCACCCGGCCCACTAATGCAAGGGCGCGCCAGGCGGTTTTCGACATTCTGCTCCACGCCCCATGGGCCGGGCCAGACTTCCTGCAATCGGCACGAGTATTGGATGTTTTCGCCGGCACCGGCGCCTACGCGCTGGAGGCGCTGTCCAGGGGCGCGGTTTTTGCGACGTTCATCGAAAACAACCGCGATGCGTTGCGCGCCCTAAGCGCCAATATCTCCGGCTGCAAGGCGGAGAAAATCACCAAAATCATCGCGGCTGACGCGCTGCACCCCCCGCCGGGCGCAGCGCATGACCTAATCTTCCTTGATCCGCCTTATGCCCAAAACCTCATTCCGCAGGCAATCGCGGCGCTTGCAACGGCGAATTTTTTTTCGGCCGATCCCCTGTTCGTCGCTGAACTCGGCCCTGGTGACGAATTTGCGCCGCCCGAACCGCTGGCGGTCCGCCAGCATGGCAAAGCCCGCATTGTATTTTGGTCGCACACAGCTAAGCCGGATCGATCCCCGAGCTGGGGCGATCGGTGATCCGCCACAGCGAATAGCTGACATGGTTCTGGTGCAAATTTTCAATTTGGTTGATGCTGCGTTATGTTTCGATTGTTCTTCATGCGGCGAGCACGGCATTCCACATTGTGGATGCGGTCTTGGCATGAGTTTGTAATTT
>JAMFRY010000297.1 GCA_026225015.1 Alphaproteobacteria bacterium | reverse complement strand
GTTGCCGTCGCCCGCAGCGCCGGCATCGCCGGGCAGATGCTGATCCGCGAGGGCTGGCCCATGCCGGTCGATCCGCCTGCCGGCCTGGAGCCCGCGATCGCCTATGGCATCATGCGGCAGGAAAGCAGTTTCGATGCGAGCGCGGTCAGCGGCGCCGGCGCGGTCGGGCTGATGCAGTTGATGCCGGAGACAGCGCGCCGCACCGCCGCGAAGAACGGTATTCCATACTATCGCAAGCTGACCGACCCACAGACCAACATGGCGCTGGGCAGCGCCTATTTTAACGGGCTCCTGCAGAGCTTCGGCAACTGCCTGCCGCTGGCGATTGCGGCCTATAATGCGGGTCCCAGCAATGTCGCCACCTGGCTTACCGAGAATGGCGACCCGGAGATGGGCGCCTCCGTCGGCGGCGCCGATCTCGTCGATTGGGTGGAAGAGATACCGTTCTCCGAGACCCGTAACTATGTACAGCGGGTGACCGAGAGCATCGTCATCTACCGCGCCTTGCAGACCGGACAGGCGACAAGCCCGCTTGCACCCTGGTTGCAATCGTAGAGGATTTGCGGATGGATATTCCCCGCATGGACATGCCCAGATTCATCGCAAGCGGCGGCGGCGCCGGCTTTGCGCCAAAGGCGCCCGGTACGTTCGGCTCGCTGGTGGGCCTCGCGCTTGGCGCCGCCTTGCTCTATTTCGGCCATGGACCGCTCTTGCTCTGCACATTGCTGGTCAGCGCCGCCGGCATCTGGGCCATCGGAAAGGTTGGCGGCGCCGAGGATGCGGGCTGGATCGTCATCGATGAAATTGCCGGGCAGATGATCGCCGTGCTCGCTTTGCCCTTTTTCAGCCTTCGTGGCCTGCTTCTGGCCTTCCTGCTGTTCCGCCTGTTCGACATCACCAAGCTCGGCCCCATCGGCCTGCTGGACCGGCGGCATGATGAATGGGGGGTGATGGGCGATGACTGGGTGGCCGGGGCCTTCGCTTTCATCTGCGTTGGCATCATTTTGTTTTTCTTTCCGTTGGACCGGCCATGAGCGAGGCTATTGCAGAAAAACTGGTCACGCTTTGCCGCGCGCGGGGCCTGAAACTTACCACCGCGGAGAGCTGCACCGGCGGGCTGGTGGCGGGCGCCATCACCAGTATTCCCGGCGCTTCCGAGGTTCTTGATTTCGGTTTCGTCACCTATTCCAACGCCGCCAAAACCGAATTGCTGGGTGTGGCCGCCGAACTTATCACCGCCATCGGCGCGGTGAGCGAGGCGGTTGCGCTGCGCATGGCAAGCGGTGCGCTCAACCGTGCTGGCGCCGATCTGGCGGTCTCCGTCACCGGCATTGCCGGGCCCGGCGGCGGCAGCCCGGAAAAGCCGGTTGGCACGGTCTGGTTTGGTCTGGCCACGCGAAAGGGCGTCATCGCCCGGCACCGCCATTTCACCGGCGACCGGGATGCGATCCGTGCCGCGAGCGTCAGCTTCGCGTTGAACCTTCTTCTGGATGGGACCCTGTAATGAGCAGAAGTTTGAACCTGTGGGACAAAGCCAAGCGCGAAGGAAAGCGCCTGAGCTTCATCACCGCCTATGACTACCCGTTCGCGAAACTCGCCGACGCCGCCGGCATTGATGGCATTCTGATCGGCGATTCGCTGGGCATGATGGTGGCCGGCGATCCGCATACGCTATTCGTCAGCCTGGAACAGATGGAGTACCACACGCGCATCGTCGCCCGAGGGGCTGCAAACGCGCTGATCATGGCGGACCTGCCGTTCGGCAGCTTCGAGGAAAGCCCAGCCCAGGCCTTCGCCGCCGCCGCGCGGTTGGTGAAGGCGGGCGCGCAAATCGTCAAGCTGGAGGGTGGCGCGCCGATGCTGGAAACGGTGGCGTTTCTCTCTTCGCGCGGCATTCCAGTTTGCGCGCATATCGGGCTCACCCCGCAGCACGTGCATCAGTTCGGCGGCTTCAGGCGGCAGGGCAAAACCCAGGAAGCGGCCGCGAAACTATTCGACGACGCCATCGCCCTTGCCGATGCCGGCGCGCGCATGGTGCTGATGGAAGCCATCCCCGCTTCGCTCGCCGGCGAAATCACCCGGCGCCTTAGCGTGCCGACCATCGGCATCGGCGCCGGGCCGGAAACCGACGCGCAGGTGCTGGTGCTGCATGACGTGCTGGGCCTCAACCCAGACCGCGCCCCGGACTTTGCCAAAGCCTATATCAACGGCGCCGCATTGCTGGGCCAGGCTTTGGCGCAATACGCAAGCGAGGTGCGCGAGGGCGGCTTTCCCGGCGCCCCTTGAAGCTGCAAAGTGAGCCAGGGCTTTCCTCTTGGCATTTCCCCCTTCTGGTTCCATGAAAGCAGGCGGAACGGCCGCATGACCAGGATGTTGCGGGGATGGTAATAAAAGGAGAACGCGCCTTTGGCACGAATCGCGACTGCCGGCCGGATAAAGGCCCAGCCAAAGCCGCCGGAAGCTGCAAAACTGGAAATGCCGGCGGAACCAACCCAGGCGCTGCGCTTCGGCAAGGCCCGTTCCGCGCAATCCGTGGCCTTGCTGGAAGACTATGTGGAACTCATCGCCGACCTGCTGGCCACCAGCGGCGAGGCGCGCGCCACCGACGTTGCCAAACGCCTCGGCGTCACCCATCCCACCGCGTTAAAAAGCATTGCCAGGTTGAAGCGGGAGGGGCTCGCCACCGCGTTGCCCTATCGCGGCATTTTTCTCACCGATGCCGGGCTTGAGATGGCCAATCGCGTCCGCGCCCGGCACCGGCTGATCGTTGAATTGCTGCTCGCCGTCGGCGTGCCGGTGGAGGCCGCCGAAGCCGATGCGGAAGGCATGGAACACCATGCTTCCAAGGCAACGCTCGACGCTTTTGCCCGCTATCTATCGCAACGAAAGTAAGCCAGGAACCGAGCACGGTGAACTGCCCCTGGATTTCTAGAGGTTCCAAGTCTCACGTCGAATGGAGCGGCTATTTTGGATAATGAGAGCGAGGGTAAATTACCCCCGGCGACGATTTTGGGTCGCAAGCCATTCCTCCAAAGCGGTGTTTGCCCGCCTCTGCCAACCGGGGCAGGTGGCGCGCAACTTGGTCAACAGGTCAGCACGTTTGCCTTGATTGCAATGAATGACGGATAATGTGGCACTGTGTTGTGTATCGGCAAGGGGCGCCATCGCGGGCTGCCCAAAACCGAAAACTTGGCCGCTTGCCTTCATAGGAAAGTATCCATGATGAAAACCCGGATTGCGAAGCTTGACAAAAACTGGACGGACACAAAACTCACCCGGCGGCTCGGAATCGATCTGCCTATCATCCAGGGTGCGCTTGGTGGCTTAAACTCCCAACGGCTCACTGCCGAGGTCTCTAATCTCGGCGGCCTCGGATCGTTCGGCGCGCATGGGCTGGAGCCGGCGGCTATCGGGGAAGCTATCTCGGAGATACGTTCTTTTTCGTCCAAACCCTTCGCAATGAATCTTTGGGTTTCCATGGAAGATGAGGGCGCGGGCAGCGCAAGCGAGGCGGAATTTCAGGCCAGCCTGCGGGCATTGCTGCCGCATATCGCGGAACTTGGTGGCACCGCGCCAAACTACAAGCCCTACGCCCCGATGCGGTTTGAGGCCCAGGCGCGCGTGCTGCTGGATGCGAATATTCCGGTGTTCAGCTTCATCTGCGGCATTCCGTCCAAGGAAATCCTGGATGAATGCAAAGGCAGAGGCATTGTCACCATCGGCACGGCCACCACGCCGGATGAGGCCATTGCGGTGGAGCAGGCAGGAATCGATATCGTCTGCGCCTCCGGGTTTGAAGCAGGCGGCCATCGCGGCTCGTTTTTGCGCCCGGCGGCGCAGTCGCTGATAGGCACTTTTTCGCTGGTGCCGCAAATCGCCGATGCCGTCAGCATTCCCGTGGCGGCGGCGGGCGGGATCGCCGATGCAAGGGGTGTGATCGCCGCATTTGCGCTTGGCGCAGACGGCGTGCAGATCGGCACCGCTTTTCTGGGCATGGAAGAATCCGGCGTCAATGCGTTTCACCGGGCAGCGCTGCTCAACCACCAGGCGGATGATACGGTGCTTACCCGCGCGCTTACCGGGCGGCTGGCGCGCGGCATTCGCAACGGGCTGATCGATGCGCTGGACCGTCCGGAGAGCGAAATCCTGCCTTACCCCCTGCAGCGCGCGTTGGTGCGTAACCTGACGGCTTTGGCGGAGAAATCCACCCGGCCGGATCTGCTGCAAATGTGGGCCGGGCAGAGCGCCAATCTCACGCGCCATACCAGCGCCAGCGCATATCTGCGTGATCTGGTGGCCGAAATCGGCGGCGCTTGATCGCGCCCCCATAAACCGCCGCTCACAAGCCCGCGCATTGAAATCGCTTTGAAAAACTCCCAGCTACATTCAGGAGAAATTTGAACCAAATCTAGCAGAACGGTAATGTTCTGGACAGGAGCGCGGATGTCGAATGAGCCGTCAAAGCTAGCCTCAGCCCCAGCCAAGGACGACGCCGAACTGCCGCGCATCGCCTATCCCAAAAACCTGGTTGGCCAGCCCGCTTTGGTCACCGGCGCCAATTCCGGCATTGGCAAGGCGACCGCCATCGGCCTTGCCAAAGCCGGCGCCGACGTCGTCATCAACTATGTCACCCATCCGGAGGCGGCGGAAGACGTCGCCCAGGAGATCACCGCCTTTGGCGGCCGCGCCATCACCATTCAGGCGGATGTTTCCAAGGAAGATGATGTTCTCTCGATGTTTGCCAAGGCGATCGCGCATTTTGGCACCTTGCATATCGTCGTCAGCAATGCCGGGCTGCAGCGCGATTCACCGTTCGAGCAAATGACGCTTGAGCAATGGAATACCGTCATCGGCATCAACCTAACCGGGCAGTTCCTCTGCACCCGCGAGGCCGCGCGGGAGTTCAAAAAACGCGGCGTCGACGACAAGGTTTCAGTTGCAGCCGGCAAAATCATTTGCATGAGTTCTGTGCATCAGGAAATTCCCTGGGCCGGCCACGCGAATTACGCAGCCTCCAAAGGCGGGGTGATGCTGCTGATGAAGAGCATCGCGCAGGAGCTTGCGCCGTATAAAATCCGCGTTAACTCTGTGGGTCCCGGCGCAATTCGTACGCCCATCAACACCGCCGCCTGGAGCACGCCGGAGGCCTATGCCGAGCTCATGACCCTGGTGCCCTATAAGCGAATCGGCGAGCCCGATGACATTGCAAGGGCGATCGCCTGGCTGGCTTCGGACGCCGCCGATTATGTCACGGGCGCAACCTTGTTCGTCGATGGCGGGATGACGCTATATCCCGGCTTCGCCACCGGCGGCTGAGATGGTGGCAACCCGCATTGAAGACTACGCCGCAATCGGCAATTGCGAGACCATGGCCCTGGTCGGCCGTAACGGCTCGATCGACTGGCTCTGCCTGCCGCGTTTTGATTCCGCCGCCTGTTTCGCGGCACTTTTGGGCGGAGATGAAAACGGCTTCTGGCGGTTATCGCCCGCGGACAAACAAGCCAAAGTCACCCGCCATTACCGCGAAGGCACGCTGATTCTGGAGACCGTGTTTGAGGCGAAAACCGGCTCCGCCTTGCTCATCGACTGCATGTCACGCAGCGAGGGCAGATCGCATCTGATGCGCCGGGTGCGTGGTCTGACCGGCGAAGTTACCATGGAAACCGAGCTGGTCGTGCGTTTCGATTACGGAATTTCCGTGCCCTGGGTTTCTCGTCAGGTGGATGACCGGATTCAGTTTGTCGTCGGGCCCGACCGTTTGCTGCTACAATCGGGCGTGCCGGTTTCCAACCAGGACTTGCGCACCACCGCGAGCTTCCGGTTAAGCGCCGGCGATGAGATCGATTTTTCCCTGGGCTGGTCGAAATCCTTCCACCCAATGCCGCCGCCGCTCAATATCGGCGAAATCATCGATATCGAGGATAAAGGATGGCGCGACTGGATCAGCCGCTTCCAGGGTCTTGGCGAATATACCGATATCGTCCGCCGATCGCTGATCACGCTGAAGAGCCTTACACATTTTGAAACGGGCGGCATCGTCGCCGCCGCCACCACCTCGCTACCTGAACAAATCGGCGGGCCGCGCAACTGGGATTACCGGTTTTGCTGGCTGCGCGACGCCACGCTGACGCTCTACGCGCTACTCGAATCCAATTTCATCGAGGAAGCAATTGCCTGGCAACAATGGCTCATCCGCGCCATCGCGGGCAGCCCAGAGCAATTGCAGATCATGTACGGCATCGCCGGCGAGCGCCGGCTGGATGAGTGGACGATTCCGTGGCTAGAAGGCTATGAAAAATCCTCGCCGGTGCGCATTGGCAACGCGGCATCGGGCCAGGTTCAGCTCGATGTCTATGGTGAGGTGATGGCGGCTTTGTATTTCGGCCGCACCCGGGGGTTGCCGGCGGATGAGACGATCTGGGGCCTGCAATGCGCCCTGCTCGCGCATCTGCAAAAAATCTGGAACCTGCCGGATGACGGGCTGTGGGAAGTACGCAGCGGACGCCAGCATTTTACCCATTCCAAGGTGATGGCCTGGGTCGCGGTTGATCGCGCGATTCACGCGGCGGAGGAATTCGGATTACAGGCCCCGCTTACTGAATGGCGGCAATGGCGCCAGCAAATCCATGATGAAGTCTGCGAAAAAGGCTTCAACGCCAAGCTGAATTCCTTTGTCCAATATTACGGCAGCAAAAATGTCGACGCTGCATTGCTGATGATTCCGCTGGTCGGGTTCCTGCCGGCAAGTGACCCGCGCGTCGTGGGCACCGTGGACGCCATTGAGCGCACGCTGCTGCGCGATGGTTTTGTCATCCGCTACGATACCGGCGAGGTGAAAGATGGCCTGCCGGAAGGCGAGGGTGCGTTTCTTGCTTGCAGTTTCTGGCTGGTCGGCAATTACGTGATGCTGGGCCGAATCGAGGACGCGCGCCGCCTGTTCAATAAGCTTGCCGGCCTGGCCAATGATGTCGGCCTACTGGCGGAGGAATATGATCCCAGGGCCAAACGCCAGGTCGGGAATTTTCCGCAGGCGTTTTCG
>JAMFRY010000003.1 GCA_026225015.1 Alphaproteobacteria bacterium | reverse complement strand
GATGCCAATGATTATGTCGGCAAGGGACTCTCGGGTGCCACCATCGTGGTGCGGCCGGCGCCGTCCTCGAAACTGGTCAGCAACGAGAATACCATCATCGGCAATACCGTGCTGTATGGGGCGACCTCCGGTGAATTATTCGCCGCAGGCAAGGCCGGCGAGCGGTTCGCGGTGCGCAATTCGGGTGCAACCTCTGTGGTCGAAGGCATCGGCTCGAACGGCTGCGAGTACATGACCGGCGGAACCGTGGTGGTGCTGGGCATGGTTGGCGATAATTTCGGGGCGGGATTCACCGGCGGCATGGCGTTTGTGTACGATCCGGCGGCGCAGTTCGAGCTGCGGCTGAACCCGGAAACCCTGCTTTGGCAGCGGGTAACCAGCCTGCACTGGCAGAGCGCGCTGCAAGCTTTGGTTGAGCGCCACGTTCAGGAGACCGGGAGCCCTTTCGCGGCGCGCCTGCTGAACGACTGGGACCGGGTGCTGCCGCATTTCTGGCAGGTGGTGCCAAAGGAATACGTGAAATACCTGCCGGTACCGTTGCAGGAGGAGAAGGAATCCGCCAGAGCCTAGGCATAGGCCGAGTTCTTCCATCGCCAATGACCCAAACGAACAAGCGCCTGCTTCTCCTCTCTTCGCCTCGCCTTGGCGGCCGGGCTCAAATCCTGGCATAACGAGCTATGCGAGTCCTCTATCATCTCCCATTATCCCCGTTTGCACGCAAAGTACGGCTGGTTCTGGCGGAGAAACGGTTGCCGTTCGAACTCCGGTCGGAGAAGGTCTGGGCGCGGCGGCCGGAATATCTGGAGCTGAACCCCGCTTGCACGGTGCCCACTTTGGTTGAGGACAACGGCTTGGTGATCCCGGATTCCTCGGTGATCTGCGAGTATCTGGATGAAGCCTATCCGGATACGGGCCTGCTGGGCCGCACCCTCGGCGAGCGGGTCGAGACCCGGCGGCTGGTGGCCTGGTTCGACGACAAGTTCGCCAAGGATGTGCTGCGCAACCTGTACTGGGAGAAGACCCTGAAGCAGATGCTTGGCCTGGGCCCGCCGGATGGAGCGGCCTTGCGCGCGGGGCTGGCCAATTTGAAGCATCATTTGAACTATATCGGCTGGCTGGCGGAAAACCGGAAATGGCTGGCCGGCGCCAATATCTCGCTCGCGGATTTCGCGGCGGCGGCGTATTTGTCCACGTTGGATTATATCGATGCGATGGATTGGTCGGTCTCGCCGCCGGCTCGGGAATGGTATGCGCGCATGAAGTCACGACCCTGTTTCCGTTCGGTGCTGGCGGATCGGGTGAGCGGCATGGTGCCGCCGCCGCGCTATTCGGATCTGGATTTTTGAGATGCTGCTGATCTTCGGCTTTGGCTATACGGGACGGGCGATTGGCCGCGCCGCGCATCAGGCGGGGATGGAAGTTTGGGCAACCACGCGCGTACCGGACAACGTCACCCCCGAGGCGGGCGTCACCCTGATTCCCTTCGATTTAGCGGAACTGCCGATCCGCGACGCCAGCCATATCGTCATCACCGCACCCCCGGGCGATTTTGGCGACCCAGTTCTGGCCTGCTACGCCGAGCAGATATCGGATTCCGCCGAAATCGCCTGGGTCGGCTATCTTTCCACCACCGGCGTCTATGGCAACCGCGATGGCGGCTGGGTTTATGAGGATACGCGGCCCTTGCCGCAATCTCTGCGTGCCGAGCGCCGCGTGCAGGCGGAGGCGGCATGGGATCGCTTCTCCGGCCAGCGCGCTGTGGATATCTTCCGGCTGGCGGGCATTTATGGTCCGGGGCGCTCGATGTTCGACGATCTGCGGGCGGGTGTTGCGCGCCGGGTGGTTAAGCCCGGCCATCTCTTCGGCCGCATCCATCGCGACGACATTGCCGCCGGCGTTCTCGCGGCAATGCGGCAAAAACCGAAGGCGGGCGTTCGCATTTTCAATTTCTCCGATGACGCGCCAGCCGCCAGCGCCGAAGTCGTGGTCGAGGCCGCCCGGCTGTTGGGCGTCGCTCCGCCGGAACCGGTTGCCTACGAGGAAGCGGCGAAGAAAATGTCGCCGATGGCGTTGAGTTTCTGGGCCGAGAACCGCCGCGTCGGCAACGCCAAAACCAAGGCGGCGTTGGGGATCAATTGGCAATATCCCAGCTACCGGGAAGGCCTAGCCGGCATTCTCGCGGAGGAGGCGGCGCAGCGAAATCGCCAGCAATGAAAGATCGGAGTCGCGGGAGAGCCGGTGATCGCCGTCCTTGACGAAATTAAGTTCAACAGCCTCGCTCTCCAGGCAATCCACCAATTTCAGGCTATGCCGCCAGGGCACGTCCGGGTCGCGCATGCCGTGCAGAATGTGAATCGGACAATGGATGCCGATCCTGCCGCCAAGCAGCAAGTGATCGCGGCCTTCATCGAGCAGTTTTTGGCTGATCGGCAAAGGCGGACCATATTGGCTCGGCTCCAGAAACACGCCATCGCGCGCCAAAGCGGCCAGATGTTCCGCGGTGAGGCTGGGGCGGATTTCCTCGGTGAAATCCGGGGCAGGGGCGATCAGCAGCAGCGACTCGACTTGGCCGCCAAAGCGAAGCGCCAGCAGCAACGCCACCCAGCCGCCCATTGATGACCCGACGAGCAGCAGTTTGGCGCCGCCCGTAGCCGCCTCGATGATGTGCGCCGCGTCCGCAGTCCAGGTGCCGATGCCGCCTGCCTCGATCCTGCCGCCGGAGGCGCCATGGCCGGAATAATCCAGGCGCAGCATGGCCTGGCCGCGTTCGGCGCAGTGCGCACGCAGATGCATCGCTTTCGTGCCGCCCATATCGGAAGCCAGACCAGGCAGGAACACCACCACCGGCGCACGGCCTGGCAGGTAGTCATAAGCCAGCTCCACGCCATCCGAACGTCTGAATTTCTGCACCGGCAATTGAAGAACTCCCCTTGGGTTGCAAAGCATGATAGCCGCCGGGGATGAATTGCGCACGTGCATAGGTAAAGTGAACAAGATGGCCACGGTTTTGCAGCTTGTCCCGAAGCTGGATGTTGGCGGCGCCGAGCGGGTGACGATCGAGATTGCGGAAGCGCTGACCAAAGCCGGGCACCGGGCGCTGATAGCCTGCGAAGGCGGCGCTTTGGTCCAGGCCGCCTTGCGGGCCGGCGCAGAGATTTTGCCGCTGCCGCTGGATACGAAATCGCCGCTGAACATCCGCCGCAATGCCGGACGGCTCAGGCGGCTGATCGAACAATACGAGGTGGATATCGTGCACGCCCATTCGCGGGGTCCCGCCTGGTCCGGCTATTGGGCGACCCGGCGCGGGGGCACGAAATTCGTCACCACCTATCACGGCGCCTACAAGGAAAACGTGCCGTTCAAGCGGCGTTACAACGAAATCATGGCCAGCGGTGACAGGGTGATCGCGGTGAGCCAGTTCATCGCCGAGCTGATCGCCACGCGTTCCCCGAATGCCGTTTCAAGAGTGCGGGTGATACCGGGCGGTGTAGACCCGGCGAAGTTCGACCCGGCCTCGGTTTTGGGCGACCGCTCGGTTCGGCTCTCGCAAAATTGGCGGCTTCCGCTCGGCGTGCCGACCATCATGCTCCCCGGACGGCTGACGGGCTGGAAGGGTCAGAAGCTTCTGATCTCGGCACTGGCCGCCTCCCGGCACAAGGATGCGGTGGCCGTGCTGGCCGGGAGCGATCAGGGCCGGACAAGCTATGCGCAAAGCCTGATCGCGCATGCGGAAAAATTGGGCGTGGCGGACCGGCTGCGGCTGGTGGGCAACGTGGAGGATATGCCGGCGGCGCTGATGCTGGCGGATGTGGTGGTGAACGCCTCAACCGATCCGGAAGCCTTTGGCCGCACCATCATCGAGGCCCAGTCCATGGCCAGGATGGTGATCGCGGCCAATCATGGTGGCGCGCGCGATACGATTATCAATGGCGAGACCGGCTTGCTGTTTCCGCCGGGGGACGAAGCCGCTTTGGCCGCCGCCATCGACCAGATGCTGGATTTGAACCCGGAGGACAGAATTGCGGTGGGCCAACATGCAAG
>JAMFRY010000296.1 GCA_026225015.1 Alphaproteobacteria bacterium | reverse complement strand
TCATCCACCACGATCAGCCCAAGATCGGGAAACGGCAGAAACAGCGCGGAACGCGCGCCCACCACCACGCTCGCCTGTCCCTGGGCGACGGCGCGAAACGTCTCGCGCCGCACCGCCGGCGTCAGCTCGGAATGCCAGACCGCCGGCATCGCCCCGAAGCGGGTGAAAAACCGCTGCAGAAACTGCACCGAGAGCGCGATTTCCGGCAGCAGCACCAAGGCCTGTTTGCCCTGGTTGAGGCACTCCGCCACCGCCTCCAGATACACCTCGGTTTTGCCGGAGCCGGTGACGCCGTCCAGCAGTGTGACCCCGAATTGCAGCGCCTGCACCGCCTCCCGCAACGCCGCCGCCGCTCGCGCCTGGTCCTGCGAAAGTGCCGGCCCCGGCAGCCCGGCATCCGCCTGATCGAAGCTGAGTGCTTTGCGCTTGCCCTTCGGCGTGACCAGCAGGTTGGCCTTCAGCCCCAGCGCCAGCACCTCTCCGCGTTTGGCCAGCGTATACCCCGCCACCCAATCCACGAATTGCCGCAGCGATTCCGGCAACTGGGGTACGTCGAGCACTTCCGCCACCGGCTTCAGCTTTCGCTCCGGCACGCCTGCATCCGGCGCATCCTCCCACACCGCCCCCACCACCATCCTTGGCCCCAGCGGCACCCGCACCAGCGTGCCGGGGGGAAGAACCGCATCGGCCGTGTAGGTAAAAGCCGCGTCGAACGGAAAAGGCAGCAACACAGAAACACGGATGGGACTCGAAGCTGCCATGCGCTATGCTTGCCACGATCACAACCAGCCCGGGAATGCCTGCATGAAATTCTTTGTCGACACCGCCGAAATCTCCGAAATCCGCGAACTCGCCGCCACCGGCCTGCTGGACGGCGTGACCACCAACCCCTCGCTGATCGCCAAATCGGGGCGCAAATTCACCGAGGTGATCGCCGAAATCTGCGACATCGTGCCCGGCCCGGTCAGCGCCGAAGTCGCCGCCACGGATTTGAAGGAAATGCTGCGCGAGGCCGCCGTGCTGAAGGCGATTGCCAAAAACGTCACCATCAAGGTGCCGCTCACGCCGGACGGGTTGCGCGCCTGCCACGCGCTTTCCGCCGAGGGCACCATGGTTAACGTCACCCTGTGCTTCTCGGCCGCCCAGGCGCTGCTGGCGGCCAAAGCGGGCGCGACCTTCATCTCCCCCTTCGTCGGAAGGCTGGATGATATCGGGCAGAACGGCATGGAGCTGATCGCCGATATCGTGAAAATCTATAACAACTACCCCGCCCTCAAAACCGAGGTTCTGGTCGCCTCCATCCGCAACCCGATCCATCTGATCGAAGCCGCCAAACTCGGCGCCCATGTCGCCACCATCCCGCCCTCGGTGATCAAGCAGCTCTACCACCACCCGCTCACCGATAAGGGCCTCGCCGCCTTCCTCGCCGATTGGGCGAAAACCGGGCAGATGATTTGACGGAAGGCGGCGCCGAATCCCTCCGCCAGGCCTTCCTAACCCACCTCAGCGCCGAGCGCCGCGCCGCGGCGCTTACCGTCGAAACCTATGGCCGCGACCTCGCCGCTTTCCTCGGCTTTCTCACCCACCATCTGGGCGAGGAATCCAGCCGTGACACGCTGGACAAGCTGCAACTCACCGACCTTCGCGCCTGGCTCGCACATGAAGCCAGGCTCGGCAACGGCAACGCCACCCGCGCCAAGAAACTTGCGGCCGTCGCCAGTTTCTTCCGCTACCTCCGCAAAACCCATGGCTTTAAGAACACCGCCATCTCGCTGCCGCGCCGCCCGCGCGCCAAAAAACCCCTGCCGCGCGCTTTAAGCCCCGCGGACGCCATCAAAATCGCCAAGGAGATCGGCAGCCAAACCGACACCCCTGCGCTGCAAGCCCGCGACACTGCCCTGATGTGCCTGCTCTACGGCGCCGGCCTGCGCATCAACGAAGCCCTCTCCTTGAACATCCGCGACATCCCCGCCGACGGCAACGCATTGCGCGTCACCGGCAAGGGCAACAAGCAACGCATCGTGCCTTTGATCGCCGCGGTTCGCACCGCGCTGGCAACCTGGCTCAACCTGCATCCCAACCCCGGCCCGGACGCGCCGGTTTTCCTCGGCGAGCGCGGCGCCCGGCTGAATGCCGGCGTTGCCCAGAAAACCCTGCGCGACTTCCGCCGCCTGAACGGCCTGCCCGAACACGCCACTCCGCACGCCTTGCGCCACTCCTTCGCCACGCATCTGCTGAGCAACGGCACCGATTTGCGCTCCATCCAGGAACTGCTGGGCCATGCCAGCCTCTCCACCACCCAGCGCTATACGGAAATCAACACCGACCAGCTGATGGAAGTCTGGCGCAAGGCTCATCCGAGGTCGGGGGTTAGCGAATGACCCGCCGTGCAAATTTTTTGAACTGCGGATAACCTCGCTAGCTTTCTTTTATTCGCAAGTGGTTTGCGCATGACTTTCATCCTGCACCACAAGATACCAAGCCGCCTTGCCCCGATTCGCTGCTTGACTCTTTTTTGAGCATATAGAACAAAGAACGAACATCCAACCATTGTTTTTAAAGGATATCAGGCCAGTGGGGTCATCACCCGCGATCGATCTTCTGCGCGCAAAAATCCGCCGCCTGGAGGCATCAAACCGCTCCCCTTCCGGGGTTCTGCCCTTTGGGGTGTCGGCGATGGATGCCTGCCTGCCCGGCGGCGGCTTGGCTTTGGGCGCGCTGCATGAGGTCGCGGGGGGTGGAAACGGCGCGCTGGATGGCGCCGCCGCCGCCTTGTTTGCCGCCGGCATCATGGCGCGGCTGAAGGGGCAAATCCTCTGGTGCCTTCGCGATGCGGATTTGTTTGCCCCCGGCCTGGCGGCGGCGGGGCTCGGCCCGGACCGGGTGATCTATGTGGAGGCCGGCGATGAGCCGACGCTGCTGGCCTGTTTCGAGGAAGGGCTGCGGCATGGCGGGCTGGGCGGGGTGGTGGCGGAAATCGGCCGGCTGCCGATGACCAGTTCGCGCCGGCTGCAGCTTGCGGCGGAGGGCTCCGGCACGCTGGCGCTCGCCATCCGCCGCTGGCGGCGGCAAAGCGATGCCGTGGATTTCGGGCAACCCACCGCCGCGGTGACCAGGTGGCGGGTCTCGGCGCTGCCTTCGGCGCCATTGCCGGTGCCGGGTATCGGCCGGCCGCGCTGGCTATTGGAGCTGATCCGCTGCCGGGCCGGAGAATGTGCGGATTTTGAGGTGGAGGGCTGTAATGCCGAGGGTCGTCTCGCTCTTCCTGCCGGACTGGCCGATCGACCGGCTGGCCAAATCCCAAGGCGGGCGTGAAGGGAAGCTGATCCAGGCCCAGCGGATCGGCAATCGCCGTTTGGTGTATGCGGCCAATGCAGCGGCGCGCGCGGCCGGGCTGAAACCCGGCATGGCGGTGGCGCAGGCGCAGGCCTTGGTGCCGGAGCTGACCATCCACGACGCGGCATTGCGCGAAGATGCAGAGGCATTGGGCAGGCTCGGGCTATGGGCGCTGAAACGCTATTCGCCGCTGGTCGCAACCGATCCGCCGGATGGCCTGGTGCTGGATGTCACCGGGGCGGCGCATCTGCATGGCGGGGAAAAAGCCATGCTGGAGGATATGGTGGCGCGGCTGGGGGCGGCGGGCATCTCGGCGCGGGCGGCCATGGCGGAGAGTTGGGGGGCGGCGCATGGTTTTGCGCGGGCATTCGCCAAGCCGGTGATCGTTGTGCCGCCAGGGCAGGATGCCGCCATGCTGGAGGCTCTGCCGCTCGGCTTTTTGCGGCTGCCGCGCGAGATGGTGGAGCAACTCGGCCGCTTGGGGTTGGAGCGGATCGGCGATATTGCCAAAGCCCCACGCGCGCCGCTGACCCAGCGCTTCGGCGCAGAGCTGCATCGCCGCCTGGATCAGGCTTTCGGGCGGCGGCGCGAGCCGATCGAGCCCCTGCGCACGCCGGAACTGATCGAAGCCAGGCGGCATTTTGCCGAACCGATCGGAGCTGCGGAAACGCTGGCGCGCTATACGGAGAAACTGGCGGTTTGCCTATGCGAGCGTTTATGCGCCCAGGGGGTCGGCGTGCGGCGGCTGGATTTGCTGTTCCACCGCGTGGATAGCGACATCCAGGCCATCCGCATCGGCACCTCCAGGCCCAGCCGCGACGCCAAACGCTTGACGCGGCTGCTCAGCGACCGGCTGGAGCGCATCGATCCGGGCTTTGGCGTAGAGACGATGATTCTGCGCGCCAGCCTGGTGGAACCGTTTGAGACGCGGCATATCCGCAGCACCCTGCTGGATGAGGAAGCAGAGACGGATGTTTGTTCCCTGATCGATATTCTCGCCAATCGCATCGGTGCGGCACACCTCTACCGGCTGGCGCCGGTGGAAAGCGACGTGCCGGAACGCGCCGCCGCCCGGATTGCGCCGGGAAGTGCCGCCACGGGCAAAACCTGGCCGGCTTTGCCGCGGCCGGTGCGCCTGTTGCGCAGACCCGAGCCGATCACCACCATGGCGCTGCTGCCGGATCATCCGCCGGTGAGCTTTTCCTGGCGCGGCGTGCGCCGCCGGATCCGCCGCGCGGATGGGCCGGAGCGGATTTTCGGCGAATGGTGGAAATGCGATGCCGAACGCGACGCCGTGCGCGATTATTTTCAAGTCGAGGATGATGCGGGTGCGCGCTACTGGATTTACCGCGCCGGCGACGGCGAGCATCCGGAAACCGGCCCGCAATCCTGGTATTTGCATGGGTTTTTTGGATGAGATTGCGCTCGCGGAAAGGGGACGCGGTTGCGCCGGTAATCGGTCATTTTTGGTAATCGAAACAAAATTAGCCCGCAACCTGAAACGATGGGCTTCGCTGCGCTATGGCCATCCTATGCTTGCTAACTGTCGAACCCCGTGAATGTCACCGCCTCGGCCATCGGCTTGCGTTCCGAGATCACGGTGTTCGCCGGGAAGGCATGATCGGGCCAGCCCAGCGCGATGCTCTTCATGATGACCTGATCGTCTGGAATGCTGGCATGCTCGCGCACCACTGGGGATTGCATAATACCCTGGCTGTTGATGACCGTGCCAAGCCCGCGCGACCATGCCGCGTTGACGAGTGCGTTCGCCACTGCGCCGCAATCGAAGATGGCGTCGTCGCCATCGGCCAGTTCGCGGTCGAACGTGATGATGACGCAAACGGGCGCATCGAATTGACGAAAGCCGCGCAACATCCAGTCTTCTCGCGCGGCCTTGTCCTCCCGCGCGATGCCCATGGCGGAGAATAGCTGCTTGGCGACGGTCACCTGCCGTTCGCGGTGACGCCCGGCATAGGGCGAACCCGCCCGGAATTCGCGCGATTCCGGTACGCCCGCCACCATGCGCTCGACATTGCCAAGGCGAATGCGCGACAGCGGTTCACCGGTAATAATATGGAAGTGCCAAGGTTGACTATTGTAGGAAGACGGAGCGCGCATGACCAGGTCGAGGATTTCCTCGAGCAGCGCACGCGGAACAGGATCGGGCAAATAGCCGCGAATGCTCCGCCGGTTTAGAATTACATCGTCGAATTCCATGGTTCGCCCCCTCGAGACTTTGTCTTGCCGTTGATTTCCACTGAGATCTGCCCCGGGATTTTCATCGAGATTTGACCCGTGTTGAAGATATGTCCCGCGTTATGAGGGACGTTCCAGACGCTGTGGATTTGTCCTTTCGGGTTTAGGATTTGGTGGTGCTGTCCTTAAAGCGGAAGCTGTCATTGCCGGTTTCTCTGATGTAGCAATGATGGGTCAGGCGGTCCAGCATGGCTGCGGCGGTTTGGTTATCGCCCAGCCTCTGCGCTTTGCCTATCCTTGTAATAGCCAAATCTGCTACTTTGCCTATTTCCCGGTAAGCAGCCGCTCCACCAGTTCCCGAACCGTCGGAATAAAGCCGTTGGAATAGAACGGATCGGAACCAAACCGAAACGCGTTATGGCCGGCGAACATCAGATTGTTGTCGAGCGCTGCTTCGTCCTCCGGATCGGCATGGGCGATGTTTTGCAGCGTGCTCTGGATGCAGAAGCTGCGCGGATCGGCTTTTTTGCCATTATCGTAGTTCGGGGGGTCCTGCGACCAGCTGGAGAAACGGCAATGGCTGAGGCAGCCCATGCAGTTCACCTGGTCCTCATGAATTTCCTCGGCCTTTTCCGGGCCGACAAAAATCAGCGTCGAATCCGGCGTGCGCAGGGCCTCGGTAAAACCCTGGTCCTCCCAGTCCTTCACCCTGGCATAATCGGGCGCGGTGAGGAAAACCGGGCGCTTGCGGGCGCCGACGCCATATTCCACCAGATGCTCGCCAACCGGTTCCAGGGTGAACGCCACCTGCCGCTCCGAACGGTCGCGCAGTTCCTGGATGAATTCATTGTTCACCGCCGAGGAGTAGAAGCCGGTGGGCGAAAATTTGTTCAGGAACACATCGCCCGGCTTCAAGGTGAGCAAACGCTGCTTCCAGCGCGCGCTGATCGGGCTTTCCTTGGTCAGCAGCGGGCGGGTGCCGAACTGGAAGGCGATGGGGCCGAGTTCGGGATTGCCGATCCAGTCCTCCCACTCCTCCAGGCACCAGACGCCGCCGGCCATGATGATCGGGGTGTCGCCCAGGCCGAACTCCCGCATGATGTTGCGCAAGGCGAGCACGCGGGGAAACGGGCTTTCCGGCTTTTGCGGGTTTTCGCTGTTGGAAAGCCCGTTATGGCCGCCGGCGAGCCAGGGGTCCTCATAGACCACGCCGCCCAGCAATCCCGCCACCTTGGAATAGGCCCTTTTCCACAACGCGCTGAAGGCGCGGCCGGAAGAGACGATGGGGTAATAATGCACGTTGAACCTGGCGGCGATTTCGGAGAGGCGATAAGGCATGCCGGCGCCGCAGGTGATGCCGTTCACGATCCCCTTGGTCCGCTCCAATATGCCGGTGATCACGCGCTCGGCGCCGCCCATCTCCCAAAGCAGATTGGCGTGGATCCGGCCGCGGCCATTGG
>JAMFRY010000295.1 GCA_026225015.1 Alphaproteobacteria bacterium | reverse complement strand
AGGCGCGCGCGCAATTCGCGGTTCAGCCAATCCCCGGCGCGGGTCGCCGGCGCGGTTTGCCCAAGCGCCGCCCAGAGCAGCATCGCCCAGGCTAGCGGGCCGGTTTGCGAGCCAACCTGATACGGGTCCTCCTGCCAGCGTCCGGCTCTGGCGTTCCACCAGCCCGGCAGTTTTGCCGGCGTGCCCATCGGCCCGGCCTGATAGGCGTTGCGCAGCCTACCATCCGTCCAGAAGCGGTCATGCGCCTGGGCAATCGCCAAGGCATCGCCGATGCGTGCGGCCTCCTCGTGATATCCGGCCGCCGCCAAGGCAAGCCCGGCCAGCGCGTTGTCATAGACGTAAGCCGCGTTGCCTTGCGTGAGATCGAAGTCGTCCGCGCCAGCGCCAGTTTCGACCAAATAACTGCGCAGCAATGCAGGTCCCGACGGGGTCGCCGCGAGGGCACCGCGAATCGCAGTGATGCAGCGCGCAGCCAGATTACCGGCTCGCGCAAAACCGATCGCGGGCATTAGCGTGACGCCCGCGATCAGGCCTCGTCTACGCATGTGTCTTAGAGGTAATGCTCCGCCAGCGGGGCAAAACCGTTGAAATTCTGGCTGGCATAGCTGGTGATATAGGCCCCGGCATCGTGAATCAGCACATGGTCGCCCGATTGCAACTCCAGCGGCAGGAAATACGGCGTTTTTTCGTACACGATGTCCACGCTGTCGCAAGTCGGCCCTGCCACCGCCACGGGGCCGGTTGGACCGGCGCCGGCGGTAATGCGGTAGCGAATCGCCTCGCCCTCGGTCTCCGCCAGCCCGCCAAACCGGCCGATATCGAGATAGACCCAGCGGCGCTCGTCCTCCGGCATCCGCCGGCAAACCAACACCACCTCGCTGGCCACCACGCCGGCATTGCCGACCATCGCCCGGCCCGGCTCAATCAACATATCCGGTAAATCATTGCCGAAATGCTCGGTCATGGCATGCATGATCGCGGTTCCGAACTGGTCGGTCTCCGGCACGTCCTCCTGATAGCGGATCGGGTATCCACCGCCGAGATTGAGCATTTTCAGCTCAATGCCGGCGGATTTGAGGTCGGTGAACAGCATCGCCACCCGCGCGATGGCAAGCTCATAGGCGGCGGTGCCGGTCTGCTGGCTGCCAACATGGAAGGACAGGCCATGCGGGACCAGCCCAAGCCCAGCTGCTGCGAGCATCAAATCGCGCGCGCGGTCCAGGGTGGTGCCGAATTTGCGCGAAAGCGGGCATTGCGCGCCGATATTGTCCACCACGATGCGGCAATACACCTTGGCGCCCGGCGCGTTCCCGGCGATTTTTTCAAGCTCCTCGATCGAATCAAAAGCGTAAAGCGGCACGCCATGCGCATGAGCAGCGGCGATCGCGGAAGCCTTCTTGATCGTATTGCCGAAGCTGATGGAAGCGGCAGAAGCGCCGGCTTTGAGGCACGCCTCGATCTCCGGCAGGCTGGCGGCATCAAAGCACGAGCCCAGCCCCGCCAGCAGTTCCAGCACGGGCGCGGCCGGGTTGGCCTTGACCGCGTAATAGATTTTCGCCGCCGGCAAGGCCGCGCGAAGCGAGTGAAAATTCTCGGCAACCTGCTCCACGTCAAACACCAGGCAAGGTGTTTCATAGGCAGATTGCGCAAGGAAAGCGGCGACTTTTGGAGTCATCACAACAAGCCTTCTCTTCAAACGCCCGCCTTAAATTGAGGCGACGGGCACGGGTTACAAAACGGTCCAACGAACCAGCCACAGCGGGGTTGCCCCCATAGTGCTGCCAGAACGCTTGACGTCGTTGCGTAACCACGATCCGAGAATGTGGCAGAGGCACGTGCGTTGCTGCGTGAGGCGGACATAGAGTCGGCGGAAGCGAAACGCAAGTGAATTTTGCACCCTGTATCTAGCCATTCAGATGAAGAACCAGCGACAATCGAGCGTTCACTACGTGCTGTCGCCAAATTGCAACGTAATGCAACGCCCCCTGCCCATCCCCGCCTTGGGCGGCTATTGTAACAGCGATGGAACCCATGCCGCATATCCTGGTCGTTGATGACGACCGAGAAATCCGCGACCTGCTGGCCAAATTCCTGGAACGGCAGCGCCTGCGGATCACCACGGCGCGCGACGGCAAGGAGGCGAGACGGGCCTTCATCAACGGCCATTTCCAGCTGGTGGTGCTGGATCTGATGTTGCCCGGCGAGGATGGGCTGGAACTGGCGCGCTGGCTGCGCGGCGAGAGCAAGGTCCCCATCATCATGCTCACCGCCATGGCCGAGGAGACCGACCGGATTATCGGGCTGGAGCTGGGCGCGGATGACTATGTCACCAAGCCGTTCAACCCGCGCGAGCTGCTGGCCCGCATCCGGGCGGTGCTGCGCCGCACCGGCGAGGGCGAGGAGAAAGGCCCGGAAGGCAGCGCCAAAACCTATCGGTTCTCCGGCTGGCTGCTGGAAACAGCCCGGCGCCGCCTGCTGGACCCGGCCGGCGTTGAGGTGGCCATCACCGGCGGCGAATATGAATTGCTGGTCGCCCTGCTTGACCGGCCAAACCGGGTGCTGACGCGCGACATGCTGCTGGACCTGCTGCGCGGCCGGCAGGCGGGCCCGTTCGACCGGGCCATCGACGTTGCCGTATCCCGCTTGCGGCGGAAACTTGAAGATGACGGCCGCAATTCGCAACTGATCAAGACCGTGCGCGGCGGCGGCTACGTGCTCTCAACGCCTGTCGAACGGGCGTGACCTTCTCCCTCCTGCCGCGGAGCATGGCAGGGCGCACCGCAATCATTCTTCTGATCGGCTTCGCCTTCGTGCAGATGCTGGGGCTGATCATCCATACCTTCAACCAGATCAGCCTGGCCAAAATCGAGGAGGAGCGGGAGATCGCGACCCGCGATGTCATGATCTATCGGCACATCGCTTTTGCCCCGATGGCGGAGCGCGCGGCGATGGTGGCCACCGAACCGCTCTCGCATGGCGCCATCGCAATGCTGCAGGCCGCGCAGTTCCCGCTCCTGGAGACAGTCGAGTTGCCGCTTCCCGCCCGGCAGATGATGCGCGGCAGCATTTTCGCATTCGGCATTCCGCAGCAAATTCGACCCTATAGCATCCAATTGCGCATGATGACCCATCCACTGCGCTATGTCGTGAGCTTCGGCCTGCCGGGTCCTGACCAATTTCCGCCGCCGATGCCGCCGCCCGATCAAGGCGGTATGCCACCGCCACCGCCCGACCTGGACGGAATGCCGCCGCCACCGCCCGATCATGGCGAAATGCGGCTCCCGCCCCCGCCGCGGTCTTTCTTCAACCATCCGCCACCTCGGGCAACCGCCTGGCTCACCATCATCACCCCAAGCGACCCACCGGCGCCCTGGAACACGCCGGGCTTCGCCAGCGCCTTCGTGGTGATGACGGCGCTCGGCGCGGTGCTGATCCTCTGGGCGGTGCGCCATCTCACCACGCCGGTACGCACCCTGGCCGATGCCGCCGAGCGGTTGGGGCGGGATGTGATCAACGCGCCCAACCTCCCCGAAGATGGTCCAAGCGAGATCGTCACCGCTTCCATCGCCTTCAACACCATGGCATCGCGCATCCGGCGCTTCGTGCAGGACCGCACCTTTCTGCTCACCGCCATCGGCCACGACTTGCGCACCCCGATCACGCGGCTGAAATTGCGCGCCGAATATATGGAGGACGATGAGCAGCGCCTGAAAATGCTAGCCGACCTCGATGAGATGGAATCCATGGTCGCCGCCACTTTGGCCTTCGGCCGGGACATCGCCACCTCGGAAGCGGTGGCGCGGCT
>JAMFRY010000294.1 GCA_026225015.1 Alphaproteobacteria bacterium | reverse complement strand
GCCGAGGCGAGAGGACTCACGAAGGACGAAAACCGCATCCGCCATGAGATGACGCGCCAGGTCATCGGTTTCATGATCCATGATGTGGTCGAGGAAAGCGAGGCACGGCTCAAAGCGCTTGGCCCAAAAGATGTCGATGCGATCCGCGATGCCGGCCATGCGGTGATCGGCTTTGGCGAAAAACTGGCGGACGCCAACGGCGCAATCAAGACCTTCCTGTTCGAGCGCATGTACCGGCATTGGCGGGTCAACCGGATGAGCCATAAGGCGCAAGGCGTGACGCAAGCCCTGGCGAGCCTGTTCCTGGTCCAGCCTGATCTGCTGCCGGATGACTGGCGGGTGCGCGCTGGCCCGGCCGGTACGGCGCAGGCTGCATCGGTGGTGCGCGACTATGTGGCTGGCATGACCGACCGTTACGCGCTGGAAGAACACAGGCGGCTCACCGACCCAGGCGTGCCGGCCTGACGCAAAGAGAGTAGAATGAGTACCAATCTATATGCCGAACTGCGTGACCTTGTGCTGGCGGAACTATCGGCGCTTTTGCCGGAACTGCCGCCGGATGTGCGCGCCAGGATCGAGCTGACACCCTCCCGCGACGCAGCCCATGGCGACATGGCGACCAATGCGGCTATGGTCGCGGCCAAACCCGCCGGCAAGAACCCGCGCGAAGTCGCCGCCGCCCTGGCGCTCCGGCTGCAGGCGCTCGATGATATTGCCAAAGCCGAACCAGCCGGGCCCGGATTTGTGAACATCACGCTCAAGCCCGAAATTCTGCTCCGCCAGGTTCCGGTCATCCTGGCCGCCGGCGAGGCCTATGGAACCGGGCCGAGTAGGGACCAGAAAATCAATGTCGAATATGTCTCGGCCAACCCTACCGGGCCGCTGCATGTCGGGCATTGCCGGGGCGCTGTGGTGGGCGATGCTTTGGCTAATCTGCTGGCCAAAGCCGGCTATCCGGTCACCAAGGAATATTACGTCAACGATGCCGGCGCGCAGGTCATCGCCTTGGCGCGCTCGGTTTATGTCCGCTATCTGCAAGCGCTGAACTTGCAGGAGGCGGCGCAAATCTATGCCGCCGGCGTTCCGGGCGGAATCCAATATGGCGGCGAGTATCTGGTCCCGGTCGGGCAGGCGCTGGCGCGCGATCATGGCGACAAATTCGCCGCAGCACCCGAGACCGAATGGCTGGACCCGATCCGGGATTTCGCAGTCTCGGAAATGCTGGCGCTGATCCGCGACGACCTGGCCGCCCTGCACGTGAACCATGACGTTTTCACCTCGGAACGCGCATTGGTGGCGTCCGGCGCGGTGGAGCGGGCGCTGGAAGCACTGCGTCAGCGCGGCCTGCTCTACGAAGGCACGCTGGAACCGCCGAAAGGCAAAACACCCGAGGATTGGGAGCCGCGCGAGCAAACCCTGTTCCGCTCCACCCAATTCGGCGACGACGTGGATCGGCCGGTGAAAAAATCCGACGGCTCCAACACCTATTTCGCCAACGACATCGCCTGCCATGAAGACAAGATGGCGCGTGGCTTCGACGCCATGATCGACGTGCTGGGCGCCGACCATGGCGGCTACACCAAACGCATGCAGGCGGCGGTGCGGGCGCTGGCCGGAAACGGGGCGGCGCGGCTCGATGTCGTGCTCTGCCAGATCGTGCGGGTGATGAAAGACGGCGAGCCGGTGCGGATGAGCAAGCGGGCAGGGACCTTCGTGGAACTGCGCGACCTGATCGACGAAGTCGGGCCAGACGCCGTCCGGTTCCTGATGCTGATGCGCAAATCCGACGCGCAGATGGAGTTCGACCTCAACGCCGCGGTCGCGCAAACCCGCGATAACCCGGTCTTCTACGTGCAATACGCCCATGCGCGCTGCCGGAGCGTGCTGCGTTTGGCCGGCGAACCGACGGAATTGCAGCAGGCCAAACTAAGCGTCCTGAACGCCCCGGAGGAACTCACGTTGATCCGCCGCCTCATCACCTGGCCGCGGGTGGTGGAAGCCGCGGCCGAGGCGCGCGAGCCGCATCGCATTGCGTTTTTCCTATACGATCTGGCCGGCGAGTTTCACGCACTATGGAATGCCGGCCGCGACGATGCCAACTTGCGCTTCATCCAGGCCGATCAGCCGGCGGCGACCCAGGCGCGGCTCGCGCTGGTTGCCGCCACGGCGGTGATTATTCGCTCCGGACTCGGGGTGCTGGGTGTAAATCCGGTCGAGGAGATGCGTTAGCTTTGACCGACCCGGACTTCGAAATCCCTGAATTTTCCTACTCAAAGCGCCGCCGCAAGCCGGCTTTCGATCCAATGATGCGGCAAATCGCGCTGGCCGCCGGTGGCGTGGCGACATTGGTCATTGTGGTGGCGCTGGTCTGGGGCGGCATGAAGCCCGGCATCGGCTTTGGCCCGCCGCCGGTGATTCAGGCGCCGCCCGGCCCTTTGCGGGTAGCGCCCGACAATCCGGGCGGGCTGGTGGTGCCGGGCGCGGATCAGCAGATCATGTCCGGGCAGAGCGGTGCGGTGCCGGATGCGCTGACCCCCGCAACGCCGGCGCCGGATATTTCGGCCTTTCAACCGCCGCCGCCTGCCTCATCCCCGGCGGCAGCGCCGCTTGTCCCCCCTCCCAAGCCGGTTCCCCCGGTCATCGACAGCAAAATTCAGGTGCAGCTTGCCGCGGTGGTGGACCCGGCCGGCGCCAGAACCGCCTGGGCCAGGCTGAACAGCAAAATGCCGGCTTTACTCTCCGGCCGCACCCCGCTCTACAGCCATGGCTTTGTCGCGGGCGTCGAGTTCTGGCGGCTCCGCCTGGGCGGTTTCACCGATATCGGCGCGGCCAGGCAGTTTTGCGCCGCGGTCAAGGCGCAAGGCGAGGCCTGCACGGTCGCGGCATTTTGACCAAACCGGTCATTATCGGCATTGCCGGTCTGGCGCTCGAGCCGGCAGAGGCTGAGCTGCTGCGTGAGCATCGCCCCAAAGGCGTCATCCTGTTCTCCCGGAATATCAGAAATAGGCTGCAACTAACTGATCTTATAGCATCAATCCGGTGCAAAATACCGCCGGACGGGGTGCTGATGATCGACCAGGAAGGCGGCCGGGTCGCCCGGCTGAAAAGCCCGCTTTGGCCCGAATTGCCGCCTGCCGCCCTTTTGACCACGGCGCAAGCCGCCTTCGCCCATGGCGCGGCCTTGGGCGCCATGGTCCGGGAGGCGGGGTTTGATGTCGTCACGGCCCCGGTGCTCGATCTGGCCTATCCGGGCGCCAGCTCGGTGATCGGCGACCGGGCGCTCTCGCATGACCCGGAAATCGTCGCGCAACTGGGCGCAAGCCTTGCCGAAGGTATCCTCAGTCACGGAATTATCCCGGTGATGAAGCACCTGCCGGGTCATGGAAGGGCGATGGTGGACAGCCATGTCTCGCTGCCCCGCATCGACGCGCAAGAGTCTGAACTTGAAGCCGATTTTTACCCTTTCAGGATAAACTACAAGCTGCCCTGGGCAATGACCGCCCATATCCTCTACACTGCCTTGGATGCCCTTATGCCCGCCACCCTCTCAGCCCCCGTCATCAGCCGCGTCATAAGGGGAAGCATCGGATTTGAGGGCATATTGGTGAGCGACGATCTGGCGATGCAAGCGCTGCGCGGAACGCCGGCGGAGCGCGCAAAGGCGGCATTGGCGGCCGGCTGCGATATTGCCTTGTATTGTCCGGGCGATATGGCGGGAAACAAAGCCGTGCTGGAAGCGCTGCCCGATGCTGCATGAGGCAATATCCGGTATCCTGGCCACGCTGGTTGCGATTATCCTGCATGAACTGGCGCATGGCCTGGCAGCCCTGGCGATGGGCGATCGCACCGCGCGGGACGCCGGAAGATTATCGCTCAACCCGTTGAAGCATATCGATAAATACGGTTCGATCTTCCTGCCGGTTTTCCTCGCGATCTCCCAACTCATCACCATCGGCCGGGTTGCCTTCATGTTCGGCTGGGCCAAGCCGGTGCCGATTGACGCCATGGCGCTGAACATCAACGGTCATCACAACCCGCGCCGGCTGATGGCGATTGTCGCGAT
>JAMFRY010000293.1 GCA_026225015.1 Alphaproteobacteria bacterium | reverse complement strand
TTGCCGAACAGCACCTTGTCGCCCTTCTTGACGTCGAGAGCGACCAGCTTGCCGTCCTCGCCGCGCGCGCCCGGACCGGCCGCGACGACCTCGCCCTGCTGGGGCTTTTCCTTGGCGGTATCGGGGATGATGATGCCGCCAGCGGTCTTCTCTTCGCCGTCGAGACGCTTGACCACGACGCGGTCATGGAGCGGTCTGAATTTCATGCATAGCCTCCGTTGAAATATTTGATGGGCGAGGGTTGTTAGCACTCTCGCCGATTGAGTGCCAACGATCTAGGCGCCTAGCGCCCGACTGTCAAGGGAAGTTGTGGCAGCAAAGTGACCGCACGAGTGCCAAACCCGTTATTTTCCGCCCTTTATTAGTCATTAAACTTTCTGATGACAGGCTTGTTACATCGGAAGACAGGAGGCTATGCCATGGACCTGAAACTGATGTTGAATGGATGGCGGCTGACCACCGCCGAGATTCTCTACCGCCTGCCGGATCACCCGTCCCTGCTGCAAAGTTATGTCTGGCAAGAGTTGGATCTGCTGCCGGAGTTCCCGGCCCTCAAGAAATTTCTCGATTTCTGGGAGCGCAAGCTCGAGGGCAAACTCTATTCGGTGAAGATCTGCCATGCCGACGTGATCGGCCCCGCCGATGTGCGGATGGCGGAAACATTCGGAACGCTGCACTAGGCCGTTAGGCCGCGCTGACCAGGGGCTTAGGCTCGCCGAGAGATTCGGCGACCAACCATTGCCAGAGCTCGATCACGCCCGGTTGCCGGAACGTCCCCGGCAAAGCCGACAGATAATAGGCGCCCGCTGCGGGGGCTTGCAGATCGAAGGCGATGCGCAGCCTGCCATCGGCGAGGAAGGGTTCGACCAGAGGCCGCGCGCCCAAGGCGATGCCGAGGCCCCGGCTGGCGGCGTCATACATCAGTTGCAGACTGTCGAACTGGATGCGTTCCCGCGGCTCCATGCCCGCCATGCCGACCGCACTGCACCACTCCTCCCATTGATCGCCCGGCAGTACGAGATCGAGCGCCCGGCAGAAGGGCAGATCGGCGGGGCGAGTGGGCACCCTCACACCGGGCGCAAGAGAGGGCGCGCAGACCACCATCAATTCGAGATCCAGCAATTTCCGGCTGACGACATGGGGCCAATCGCCACCGCCATAGCGGATGCAGGCATCGACCCCGCCCGCGCGCAGATCGACGTCATGCTGATTGGTCTGCAGCACCAATTCGATGCCGGTCGCTTCATAAAGGCGCGACAGGCGCGGCATCAGCCAGCAGATGGCGAAGGATTGCGAGACGCCGATCCTGAGTGGACGCCGCGCCGGATCGGGACTCATCCAATCGGCGGCGGCGCGGATGGCGTCATAGCCCGGCTGCAACCGTTCCAGATAGCGCCGTCCCGCCGGAGTCAGCACCGGCCCTGCCGCCTGGCGGTCAAACAGGGACAGGCGCAGATAGCGCTCAAGCGTCTGGATACGGCGGGAAAAGGCGGGCGGGCTGAGGCGCAATTCCGCCGCGGCGTTTTTGAAGCTGCCGCTTCGCGCTGCCACGATGAACGCTTCGATGGCGCCCCAAGGCGGCGAGCGGCGTTGCATGAAAGGCTCCACCCAATGGGAAACCGGCATGGTATCCGCCCGAGGCAAGGCGCGGGATGACATTTGGATGACGGGTTGCCAGTTGCAAATACTGCAATCGGGATTGCCGCCGTTGCGGTTGGCCACCCTCCCCGCCACTGTCAAGGTTCGCTCGAAATCGAGTTGAGGAGAGCGGCATGACACGCAAATGGTTGATGGCGGGCATCTG
>JAMFRY010000292.1 GCA_026225015.1 Alphaproteobacteria bacterium | reverse complement strand
GGTCCTGAGCATGCAGCAGGCCCATCGCCCAGCGGACGAATTCGTCCATCATATCGCGCGGCAGCCCCATGATGTCGAGAAACACGCCGACCGGCAGCGGGCGGCCGAAATCCTTGGCGAATTCGCACTCGCCGCTATCGACGAACTTGTCGATCAGCTCGTTGGCCAGCGCGCGGATCGAGGTTTCCAGCTCCAGGACGCGTTTGGGGGAGACCAGCGGGTCGATGATGGCGCGGTATTTGCGGTGCTCGGGCGGCTCGATTTCGAGCGGGATGATCTTCCAATAGTCATCCGGGTCGCGCGGGAACGGGCCGGTGCCTTCGGAGGTGAAGAATTCCGGGTGGCGCAGGACAAAATACGCATCCTCGTATTTCAGCAACTGCCAGGCATTGGGGTTGTGGTCGGACACGCCGTAGAAGATCGGGGGATAGGCGCCATGCATGGCGGCCATGAATTCATGGGGTGCGGCGAGAAATTCCGCGCCATCGGTAATGCCGGGCTTGAAGACCAGCTCCGGCGGAACATGGGGCGGGACTTTGAATTCTTCGGCTAAGGCGGTGCTCATCAGGGTCTCTCTTTGGATGGTTTTAGAACTGGGTTTCTGGCAGGTGGACGATGATGCCATCCAGCGCCGGGGTGAGCGTGATCTGGCAGGAAAGCCGGCTATTCGGTTTGCGCTCGGCGCCGGTGGATTCCAGCATCTCTGATTCCGCTTCGGAGGGTTCGCCGGCTTTGCCGTACCAGGCTTCATCGACATAGACATGGCAGGTGGCGCAGGCCAGCCCGCCGCCACATTCGGCGATTATGCCGTCGATCAGGTTATTGACGGCACCCTGCATGATGGTTTCGCCAATCGGCACGTCGATCGGGTGGGCGCTGCCGTCATGCTGAATATAGGTCACCAATGGCATGCAAAACTCCTTTGCGCATATTCCGGGAACAGCGTTCTTGGCGGAGGGATAACAGCAGTCAGCTGGCTTAGGAAGCCCCATGTTGAAGCACTGCAATGGGTTTAAAGGCTAGCTGACGACGCGGCCGCCATTGACGCCCAGCGTCTGGCCGGAAATGTAGCCGGATTCCTCCGAGGCCAGGAAGGCGACGGCATTGGCGATATCGGTCGGCACGCCGGTCCGCCCTACCGGAATGATCCGCAGAAGCTGCTCCGGCGGGATCTGGAAGCGGTGCACATTGGCTTCCGACATGATGGTTTGCATCACCGCACCCGGCGGGATGTTGTTGACGGTGACGCCATACGGGCCGAGCGCCTGGGCGAGCGAGCGTGTCATGCTGATCACCGCGCCCTTGGAGGCGGAATAATGCACCTGCTCGATGCTGCCGGTTTGCGCGCTGGAGGAGGAGATGTTGATCACCCGGCCCCATTTTTCCGCTTTCATGTCCGGCAGCACGGTCTGGGTGACGATGAACGTGCCCTTGGTGTTGACCTCGAACTGCTTGTCCCAGTCTTCGTCGGTGAGTTCCTCGAAGGGGATGAAATTGGAGATGCCGGCATTGTTGACCACGATGGTAACCGGGCCAAAGGCGGCGCGTAGTTGATCGACCGCTTGGCGGACCTCGGCGCGATCGGCGATGCTGGCCTTCAGGCCGATGGCCTTGCCGCCGGAGGCGTTGATCTCATCGGCGACCAGTTGGGCGCCCTCAAGGTTCAGGTCGAGCACGCCGACCGATTTGCCCTCTTTTGCCAGCCGTATCGCGACCGCCCTGCCGATGCCCGCCGCCGCGCCTGTTACCAATGCCGTTCTTGTCATGTCTGCTCCTGATGCCAATTCTGATCTTGATGCCAATTCTGATCTTGATG
>JAMFRY010000291.1 GCA_026225015.1 Alphaproteobacteria bacterium | reverse complement strand
GGGTGATAATACGCGCGAATGCCGGGCGCGCCATTATCCCGGCCTCCCGCCGCCAAGGCAGTTTCGTAGAATAGCTTCACCGTGGCCCGGTCCGGCGCCGTGAACGCAATATGCACGCTTGTCTGTGGAACGGTGCGAAGACCGATCCAGAAGAAAGCCTTGGGCCGGACCCCGTAACCGGCAAAAATATCGGCCTCGCCATAGAGGCGCTCGATGCCGAGGGGCGATAGGGCAAGATCATAGAAGGTATTCGATCGTTCGAAATTGGTTACGCCGATGGTGATGTGATCCAGCATGGCCAGGCTCCGTGCTTTGCTGAACGAAGCTAGCATGATTTTTCGCAACGTAAATCATTCCGCCCTATACCCTTTTAAATCTTCTCGCTTATCCGGATAGCTGCGCGGCATCCGGCCTTGATCACCGCGGTAAGCACCCTGTAGCCGGGGGCTTTTTCCGCCTCATTCGCAAGCGCCACATCCCGATGCACAAGTTCATCCGCCCGGAATCTGGCGATGGTATCCCGCAGTTTCGCTTCATCCTCATCGAGCGCCGCTTCCTGCGCCGCGTAATGCGCATCGATGGTCTCTTCCACCGCCACGGTGCAGGCCATCGCGGCGCGCGAACCCATTGCAGCGGTTGCGGCGCCCAGGGCAAATCCGGCGATCCGCCAGAGCGGCAACAAAACCGTCGGCCGCACCCGGCGCGCCGCAATCAACGCGCTGAATTCCTCCAGATGCGCCTGTTCCTGCGCCTGCATCTCCCGCAGCGCAGCCGCATGCCGGCCGCGCCCCAGCACGGCGAGCTGGCCCGCATAAATCTGCGCCGCGCCAACCTCCCCGGCATGGTCCACCCGAATGAATTGCTTCACCTGATCCATCACCGTATCCGTCTTGGTTTCGTTGCGACATAGCTTGCCAGGGCCAATGCGAACGCGGCCGCATAAAGGAAATTCATCGCCGCCATCGAGACGGGTAGATGGGGAATCAAAAATGTCGGCTCGTCACAGGGCTTCGCAGGCGTCAAAGGCAATGGCGCGCCTGCGTTGAGAATGCCGTTACATTCCGGCAACGGGCTTTCCCACCAGTGATATTCCACCCCAACATGCACGAAGGCGATCGCGGCGTCGCCGAGCAACGCCAGCACCGCCAGCGCCAGAATCACCCGCGCCAGCAGCCGCCCCGGAATTGCCGCCAGCAGCCCCAGTAGAATCACGATCCTATAGGGCCAGCGCTCCGCCAGGCAAAGCGGGCAGGGGTAGAGGCCCACAACATCTTGCACGTAATAGGCAACCCCAAGTGCCGCCAGAGCCGCCACGGCAACGATCAGCCCCGCGGAGCGTTGGGGGGCCGCCTTCCGCCTCACAGGATGAACCGGCTCAAATCGCCCTTTGCAGCCAAAGGCGCCACCTTTTCGTTCACATAGGCGGCGTCCACGCGCAAGGTCTCGCCGGCGCGGTCGGTGGCGGTAAAGCTGATTTCCTCCAGCAGCCGCTCCAGCACAGTCGCCAGCCGCCGCGCCCCGATATTTTCCACCCGGTCATTGATGTCGTAGGCCAGCCCGGCCAGCGCATCCACCGCGTCCTCGGCGAATTCCAGCGTCACCCCTTCCGTATTGAGCAGCGCGGAATATTGCTTCAACAGCGAATGTTCCGGCTCCGACAATATCCGCCGGAAATCCTCGCGCGAGAGCGAACTCAGCTCCACCCGGATCGGCAAACGCCCCTGCAATTCCGGCAGCAGATCCGCCGGTTTCGCCACATGAAACGCGCCGGAGGCGATGAACAGGATATGGTCGGTCTTGATCGGCCCATATTTGGTGGAAACCGTGGTGCCCTCGATCAGCGGCAGCAAATCGCGCTGCACGCCCTCGCGCGAGACATCGCCGCCGCGGAACCCGTTCTCGGTCTTGGCGCAGATCTTGTCGATCTCGTCCAGAAAGACGATGCCGTTATTCTCGGCATGGGCGAGCGCGTCCTTGGTCAGCGCCTCGGTATCCAGCAGCCGGTCCGCCTCCTCGCGTTCCAGAAGCCTGCGCGCATTGGGCACGAGTAGCTTGCGCTTTTGCGCCTGCCTGCCGAACATGCCCTTCATCATGTCGCCCAGATTGATCACGCCGTTCTGCGGCGCGCCGGGCATGTCGATGATACCGATCGGCGTGCCGCCGCCCTCGCTTACCGCGATTTCGATTTCCTTATCCTCAAGCTCGCCGGCGCGCAGCATCCGCCGGAACTTCACCTTGGTATCGGCCGAGGCGCCTTCGCCCACCAGCGCATTGATCAGCCGATCCTCCGCCGCCAGCTCGGCCTTGGCCTCCACGCCCTTGCGGTTCTGCTCGCGCAGCATGGTGATCGAGGCTTCCACCAGATCGCGCACGATGCTCTCCACATCGCGGCCGACATAGCCAACCTCGGTAAACTTGGTCGCCTCCACCTTGATGAACGGCGCCTGCGCCAATTTCGCCAGGCGCCGCGCGATCTCGGTCTTGCCGCAGCCGGTGGGGCCGATCATCAGGATGTTCTTCGGCACCACCTCTTCGCGCATGCCTTCGGGGAGTTGCAGCCGGCGCCAGCGGTTGCGCAGCGCGATGGCCACCGCCCGCTTGGCGTCGTTCTGGCCGATAATGAAGCGGTCCAGCTCGGATACGATCTCTCTGGGAGAGTAGACGGGAACATCAATCACAGCGATTCAACAATCAGGTTTTCATTGGTGTAGATACAGATATCGGCGGCGATCTTCATCGCCCGGCGGGCAATCTCCTCGGCGTCCAGCTCCGGCACCGTCATCAGCGCCCGCGCCGCGGCCAGCGCATAATTGCCGCCCGAGCCGATGGCGACAACCCCATCGGAGGGTTCCAGCACGTCGCCATTGCCGGTGAGCGTAAAACTGCGCTCTGCATCCGCCACGATCAGCATGGCCTCCAACCGGCGCAGATAGCGGTCGGTCCGCCAGTCCTTGGCCAGCTCCACGCAGGCCCGCTCCAACTGGTTCGGGAAGCGCTCCAGCTTGGTCTCGAGGCGTTCCAGCAAGGTGAAGGCATCCGCGGTTGCTCCGGCGAAACCGGCGATCACGGCGCCATTGCTGATCCGGCGCACCTTGCGGGCATTGCCTTTCACCACCGTATTGCCAAGGCTCACTTGGCCGTCACCAGCCACCGTCACCTTGCCGTCGCGGCGGACACATAAAATGGTCGTGCCATGCCAGCCGACCGGGTCATGAGAAGTTGTTCTGTCTGTCATCTTGCGGAAATGGCATTCTGCCCCGCCCCCCGCAAGCCCCGCAGACCTGTCCTGCTTGGTATGATCCCCCGCCTCAACTACGGCTCAACCTCCCAGTCTTCGCATCTCAGTCCGCGAACACGTTGAAATTCCCTCGGATTTCCCGTAATGACCACAAGGCCGCGGCTGCGGGCATGACCGGCAATCATGAGGTCGTAGGGGCCGATCACGCAGCCAAGCCGCTCCAGTTCGGCGCGAATTTCCGCCGTATGCGCCGCCGCCTCGCTGTCGAATGGCAGCACCGTCAGCCGGGCCGCAAAATGCTCCACCTCACGCCTTATGCGCGGTGGATCGCTTGAGCGCTCCGCCCCATAAAGCAGCTCATAAAGCACCACATCCGAGAGGCACAAAACCTCGGCATCTGCGGTGAAGCGCGCACGGAGTCCCTGCGGCCGGTCACGGAGCAACCGGATGCACAAATTGGTGTCCAGCAAATAGCGCAGCACTACAAATTTTCACGCTCTTGCATGACGGGTTGCCGCCGGTCGCCCAGATCCACCCCAGGAGCCGCGAAAAAATCATCCCACGCGGCGTCGGCAGGCGCAATGATCCGTCGCGCCCCTTCCGCTATGATGACAACGTCGCGCACGTTTTCACCAAAGGCTACGGCCTTCGGCAGCCGCACCGCCTGCGATCTGTTCGATAAGAATAAAGACGTTCGCGCAAGCATCGATTGTCCTCCTGTATATCCCATACGAATATACAACCAATACCCGATCGCGGCAACAATTTAAATAGCCCATCCCACGGTTCTATCCCCGCTTGATCGACATCCTCACGCCGATATTGATCGCCAGCACGAACAGCATCACCAGGAAGGCCGCAGCGAAGGCCAGCGCATGCGAGGCGGCGTCCGGCTGCTCGATAAAGCTCCAGATCACATAGGTGAGATAGCCGATCTGCGAATGGGTCAGGCTATGCACCGGATTGTGCAAATCCAGCGGATAGGAGGAAAACCCCGCGGTATAGATCAACGGCGCGGTCTCGCCGACCGAAATGGCAAGCGCCAGCAGTGCCCCGGTGATGACGCCGGAAGCAGCGCCCGGCAGCACGATCTTGAACACCACCACCGGCTCGGAAGCCCCCAGCGCAAACCCGGCTTCCCGCATCGCCACCGGCACCTGGCGCAGCGCCAGCTCGGTGATGCGCGCCAGATAAGGCACGATGAGGATGGCAACGGTCACCGCGCCCGCCGGCGCCGCCAGACCCCAACCCAGCCCGCCAACCAGCACGATATAGGAAAAATACCCCAGTACGATGGAGGGTGTGCCGGTGAGCACGTCGGATAGAAAGCGTATCGAATTGCCCAACCGGTGATTGCCGTATTCGGAAAGATAGATCCCGGCGCCGACGCCCACGGGCACGGCAACCAGCATTGCCAGCAGCGAAATCACCACGGTGCCCTCGATGGCATTCCATAGCCCAACGCCGGCCGGCGGGGTCGAAGTGGTGAAGAGTTTGGGCGAGAAGGCAGAAGCGCCGTTATAGGCCACCACCCATACGATATCGAGCAGCGGCCCGATCACCAGCGCCAGCGCCAGCCCGCAGGCAATCCAGCCGATCCGGCTCGTGATGGCGCGCCTGATCTCCTGCGCTGAGCGTTTTGGCGCTGAGTGTTTTGGCGCCGAGCCTTTTGGTTGCGTGCCGCTAATGCTTAGGCTTGCGGACATGGATTCCCCCCGAGGCCAATAGTTTCGCGGCGGCATTGGTCAGCAGCGTGATGACGAACAGCACCAGCGCAATCTCCGCTAGCGAGCGCACCGCCATATTGGTCGGATCGCCTTCGGCGCTGTCGAGCTGGCTCACGATAAAGGAGGCGATGGTCGAAATCGGAGAAAAAATCGAGCTCGGCAGGATATTCAGCCCGCCGCCGGAGACCATCAGCACCGCCATGGTTTCGCCCAAAGCGCGGCCCAGCGCCAGCACGATGCCGCCGATCAGCGTCGCCCGCACCATCGGCATCATCGCCTTGGAGACCACTTCGAAATGCGTCGCCCCCAGCGCGAAGGCCGATTCGCGGTTTTCCTTCGGCACCTGCATCAGCGCGTCCAGCAGTGTGGTGGCGATAATCGGCGTGATCATCAGCGCCAGCACCAGTGACGCCGCCAGCAGCCCATAGCCGCCGCCGCTGCTGCCGCCGGCAAGAAACGGAATGAACCCCAGATATTTCGACAATACCGGCCCCAGCACGCCGCCGATGAACGGCACCAGTACGGCGACTCCCCACAGCCCGAACACCACGCTCGGCACCACCGCCACCAGCTCCACCAGCATCGAGAGCGCCGGCCGGATTTTCGCCGGCACGATCTCACTAAGAAAAATCGCCGCACCGACGGAAAGCGGCACGGCGATCAAAATGGCGATCCCCGAGCTGAGCAACGTGCCGGCAACGAAAACCAGAATGCCGTAATTGGCCCCGCTTGGCACCAGCACGCCCCGCGTGGTCACCGGGTCGCCGTAGAGGTCGCCCAGGTTCCAGGTGATCCGGCTGACAAAACCCAGCCCGTTAAAGCCGATCGCCTGCCAGGAAAAGATCAGCAAAAACAAAATCACCGCGCCTAGGGCAAACGGGATCAACAGGCTCAAACTCAGCAGGGATAAACGGAAAGGCTTAAACTGCATATTTCAAATCCGGTAAAACCACCCTCCCGGCAGGAGCCGGGAGGGCAGCTTCAAGCTTACTGTATGTTGGCGATCTGCGCTGCAGAAAGCGCCTTGATCGAAGCCGGCAGCGGCAGGAAGTTGACCTGCTTCAAAAATGCCGGGCTGTTGCCCTCATTGATCGCCCAGGTCAGGAAGGTGCGGATCGCCTCGCTCAAGGCCGGCGCCGGCTGGGTGCCGTCCACCACCGCATATTCATAGTTCACGATCGGGTAGTTATTGGCGCCCGTGGTGTAGATGATGCTGATGCGTTCATCCGCCGGGGTGCTGGTGGCAACGCTTTCCGCGGCGGCGCTGATGTTATCATGCGTCGGCGCAACGTAATTGCCGGAGGCGTTCTGCAAGTCCGCAACCCCAAGCCCGGCGGCTTCCACCTTGGAAGCATAGCTCACGCCGATATAGGCCACGGAATACGGGTTGGCCTTGGCGGCTGCCAGCATGCCGGCATTGCCCTTGGCGCCGATTTCACCGCTGATCGGCGGCCAGGAAAGCGTGGTGCCGAAGCCGACGCTGCTCTTCCACGAAGGCGTGGAGGCCGAGAGAAACTGGCTGAAAATAAAGGTATCGCCGGAGCCGTCCAGCCGGTGAATTGGCACAATGGTATTGGCGGGCAGCGCGGCGCCGGGATTGGCGGCGGCGATTTGCGGATCATTCCATTTGGTGATGGTGCCCGAATAAATGCCGGCCAGAATCGGCCCGGAAAGCTTCAGATTGCTCACACCCGGCAGGTTGTAGTTCACCGCCTGCGCGGAAATCGCCAGCGGGATGCTCAAAATGGTCGGATGCGCCTTTTCCATGGCATTCGACACATAGGCATCCGATGCGCCGATCTGCACCAGCCCCTTGATCGCCTGCGCAATGCCGGCGCCCGAGCCGGTGGAGGTGGTGGTGATCTGGATGCCCGGATTGACGCTCTGATAATCCTCGACCCAAAGATTGAACAGCGGGTAGAGCAGGCTGGAGCCGCTTTCGACCAGCGGCGTGATGGATTGTGCCTTGGCGTTGCTGGCGAAACCGCTGAGGGCCAGCGCCGCGGCGCCGGCGCGCAGCAACGTGGAGCGGCTGAGCATTTTATGAAGTTGCACGGTAAAATCCTCTTGCGAAAGTCCCTGTTATGGCGAACGTCATCGGCGCCTTGTACGCTCGATGTCCCGCTTCCCGCCGCTCTAATTGAACCGCCATGCAAAGGCGACAGGGTTTCGATTGCAGTTTGATGACATTTGGCCGCGGCTCGAACCGGGATGTGAAGCCGCGAGGCAACCCAGACATGCCTACCAGCCCTGGCCTCGCCACCCAACGGCCCATATTGCCAAAGGATGGACGCTAAAATGGAGCTTCGGGACGGGGATATAGCTGGGGGCCAAGCAAAACTCACGCTTTTTGCGCTGTTCTCGGGGTTTTTTCAGGCCGGCATCCTTGGCTTCGGCGGTGTGCTCCCGATTGCCAGACGCGTGCTTGTCGAGCAGCGAAAATGGTTGAGCGAGGCGGCGTTCAACGATCTGTTCAGCCTGTGCCAGTTCATGCCGGGCGCCAATATCGTGAACCTCACTTTCGTATTCGGCGCCCGCAACGCTGGCTTGGGCGGCGCGGGGGCGGCGCTCGCCGGACTGTTTGCCGCCCCGCTCGTCATCGTTCTCTGCCTGACAGCTCTCTATGCGCGCTTCGGCGACGTTCCCGTCGTTCAGCACGCGCTGAGCGGGCTGGCTGCCGCCGGCGCCGGTCTCGTGATGGGGACAGCGATGAAAATCGCGGCCCCGAGCTTGCAAGCCGCCCGGCCCATTTTCATTGCCGGCCTGACGCTCGCGCTGGTTTTGCTCAGCCGGCTGTCTCTGCCGCTGACCATGGGAATCATGCTGCCGCTTTCCATCGCTTTGGCCTGGCGCGCATGATGGCAAAGCTCGTGGCACTTGCCTGGCTGTTCGGAAAACTCTCGCTGCTGGCGGTCGGCGGCGTAAACGCCACCATCCCGGAAATCGAGCATCAGGTGGTGGACGTGCATCATTGGGTCACCGCTTCCCAATTCCCCCAGCTCTATGCCATCTCCCAGGCCGCGCCCGGACCCAACCTGATGATCTCCACCGTCATTGGGGCGCATGTTGCGGGTGTCCCCGGCGGCATCGTCGCCACGCTTGCGATGATGTTGCCGGCGGGTATCCTGGTCGTCCTGGCCTCCCGCCTGTGGGAGCGGTTCCGCGAGCGGCGTTGGCGCCGGATCGTGCAGGCCGCCCTCCTGCCCATTTCCGCCGGCCTCGTGCTGGCCGCCGGCTGCACTCTGATCCGCACCGCCGATCGCTCCATCCTCCTGATCGGCATTACGGCGGTGACAACCTATCTGGTATTCGCAACCCGGCTGCATCCGCTCTGGGTTCTTGCCGGCGGCGCAATACTGGGTCTGGTATTTGCCTGAAACCGCTTCCATTTATGCTGCCAACACAACCCCCATCCAAGGATGCAACATGACCCAAGGAAG
>JAMFRY010000290.1 GCA_026225015.1 Alphaproteobacteria bacterium | reverse complement strand
TCATATTTAGCGCGCGCCGCCGACCAACCCGCGCGCGCAGTATCCTGCGTCATGAATGACGCAGGATACTAGCAGAACCCCGTCGCTTCACCTAGCGTCCAAGGTCCCCTTGGGCCGGATTTCGCAATCATGTGGTAAATACCGCACAGCTGGCATGTTTATTTTTGGGGGATTCCCGCAAGAAACTCCCGGATTCCGACGACAGTTGCGGCCAGCCCGCAGCGGATGATCGGCGCCTGCACAGGAAAAGCGGTGAACAGCCGGGCCGGGGCTTGCCTGTCCAGCAGCACGAATACCCCGCGATCATCGCCGCGCCGGATCAGCCGGCCAAAGGCCTGGCGCAGACGCAGGCGCACGATGGCGTCGTCGTAATCCTTCGGCCGGCCGCCCGAGAGATGGGTGCGCCGCGCGCGATGCAGGATGTCCGGCCGGGGCCAGGGGGTGCGCTCAAATACCACCAGACGCAACGCGTTGCCCGGAATATCGACGCCATCGCGCATCGCATCGGTGCCGAGCAGGCAGGAATGCTCTTCCGCCCGGAAAATATCCACCAGGGTGGCGTTATCCATTGCATCGACATGCTGGGCGTAAAGCTGGATGCCATTTTCCTCCAGAGGTGCTGCGATGCGGGCATGCACGGCGCGCAGGCGGGAAATGGCGGTGAACAGGCCGAGCGCGCCGCCGCCCCCGGCTTCGAACAAAGCCCGGAACGCCCCCGAGAGGGCGCCGATATCGTTGGCGTTCACGTCATTCACGATGAAGATGTGGGTCTGCGCGGCGTAATCAAAAGGCGAAGCGAAGGCGGCCCGGATGGCGGGTGCTGCGAGATGGACGGCGCCGGTGCGCGCTTCCGCCTGCACCCAGGCGGCTTCATGATCCGTGTCGGCACTGGGCTCGTAGCCGCCGTGCGGGTCGTACCCGTCGCGCAAAGTGGCGGAGGTGATCAGCATGCCGTGGGCAGGGCTGGCGATGGTCTCGATGAAGGCTTCCGTCGGGTCCAGCATATGCGAGAGGAAAGCAACATCCTTGTCGCCATCGGCATTGCGGTCGAGCCGCAGGAACTGCACGTAAGCCGGGCGCTGCCCGGGCCGCGCATTGGCGTCGCGCAGCGAATCCAGCATCCGGCGCCAGGCCGAGATTGGATCGATGGCGCGGCGTTTCAGCGATCGCGCCGCCCCTTCAAGACGCTGGCGGGTGGGCTCGTCCAACGTATCCGCCTCGGTTTCCAGCCGGTCGAGGAAGCGCTCTCGCATGGCAACCAGCGGAATCCGCAGGCGCTCCAAAGCACGGGAAAGTTTCTCGCCGGTCTCTGAGACGAGATCTTCAACCGGAATCAGATCGACCTCGACCGGCATGATGCCGGAGAGCGAGGGCTCGGTGGCGCGCGCCCTGGCCTGCAGCCGCAGCGCCTGCAGAAAGGCTTCGGCCGGGTTCTTCTGTGCCCCCGGCTCCCGCACACCCGGCGCGGCAAGCGCGTCATCCTGGGTGAAGCGCGCGGCGAACATCGGGGCGGGCAGCGCATGGGCGGCGGTAAGAGCGGCT
>JAMFRY010000289.1 GCA_026225015.1 Alphaproteobacteria bacterium | reverse complement strand
TCCTGAACTCATCCGCCGCGCCGCGGACTACGCGAAGCGTTACGGCGCCGGGGCAGGGGCCTCGCGCCTCGTCACCGGCAATATCCCGCCTTACGGGGAAATCGAATCCAAGCTCGCGCGCGGCAAAGGAACCGAGGCAGCGCTCGTCTTCGTCTCCGGCGTGCAGGCGAATCTGACCATTCTGCCGGCCTTGCTGGACGCACGCAGGCTCGGCGCGGAACCGCTGGTCTATGCCGACCGGCTGAACCATGCCAGCCTGATCCAGGGCTGCCTCGCCGCCGGCGCCCGCCAGATCCGCTTCCGCCATAACGATCTGCCGCATCTGGAGGAGTTGCTCGCCCGCGACGCGCAGCTTTCCCGCCCCCGCTTCATCATCACCGAAAGCGTCTTCAGCATGGATGGCGACTGCACGGACATCGCAGCCCTCTCCAACCTTGCCAAACGCTTTGGTGCGTTTCTCTATATCGACGAAGCCCATGCCACCGGCGTGCTGGGCGAAAACGGTTTTGGCCTCGCCCATGGGCTGGAGCAGGCGCTCATCATGGGCACGTTCAGCAAGGGGCTGGGGGGCTTCGGCGCCTATGCCGCCGGCTCCGCCACTTTATGCGATTATCTGGTGAATCGCTGCGGCGGACTTATCTACTCAACCGGGCTCCCCCCTGCTGTGCTCGGCGCGATGGACGCCGCTCTGGACCTGGTTCCAACACTTGGAGAAGCGCGTTCATATCTCTCCGGCCTCGCCGAGACCTTTCGCAGCATCTTGCAGGCAGCGGGGCTGAACACCGGCCCCTCAAACACGCAGATTATCCCCGTCATCCTGGGCAGCGAGGAAAAGGCGCTCGCCGTATCCGCGGGGCTGCAGCACGAAGGATTTCTGGCCGTGGCAATCCGCCCGCCCACCGTGCCGAACGGCGCCAGCCGCATCCGCTTCGCCCTCTCCGCCGCGCATGAGGCGGCAACGATCCAGCGCCTCGCCGAAACCACGATCCGGTTGGCTCGCACGGTATGAAGCCTTTATTGCTGTTCGTGCATGGCTGGGGCTTCGACGCCTCGGTTTGGGACGAACTGCGCAGCCATTATCCGCCTGAAGATACGTTGGCGTGGGATCTTGGTTTCTTTGGCTCGCCCAACCAACCGGCGCTGCCAAAGGGGCGGCCGATCCTCGCTGTCGGCCATTCCTTCGGCCTGCTCTGGCTGCTGCACGAACCCGGCCTGCGTTGCGATGCTCTGGTCTCAATCAACGGTTTTTCCTGTTTTGCGCAACGCCCGGATTTCCCCGGCATCGCCTTGCGCGTTTTGGCGCGCATGTGCGCACGCGTCACCTCTGACGCCGCCGGCGTGGTTAAAGATTTCCGCGCTTTGTGCGGCGTCCTCGCGCCATTGCCCGGCGACCCCGACGCGCCGAAGCTGACGGCAGGGCTCGTCGCCCTGCAAAACTGGGACAAACGCCCGGCCGAGGTGATGGCGGCCTTGTGCGGCACAAGCGACGGCCTCGTTTCTCAGGAAATGAGCCGCGCCTGTTTTGCGGATGAAAAAATTTACTGGCATGAGGGCGGCCACATGCTGCCGCTTACCGCCGCTTCCTGGTGCGCCGGGCATTTGCGGGAACTCGCGGACAAACTGGCATGACTCCGGAAAAACGCAGCATCCAGGCGGCTTTTTCCCAAGCGGCGCAATACGATTCGGCCGCCTCGGTGCAGGCCGAAACGGCCAGGCGTCTCTGCGCGAGGATCGCCGCGCGTCTCCCCATTTCTCCCGCCAACATTCTGGAAATCGGCTGCGGCACCGGCCTGCTGAGCCAGCACCTCGCCGCGGCGTTCCCGCAAGCGCAGCTCACCCTTACGGATATTTCCGCTGCGATGCTCGCCCGTTGCGAGGCGAGGCTGGGTGCGGGGCCAAGCTACCTTGTCATGGATGGCGAATCACTTGAAGGCATTGCGGGCAAGTTCGAACTCATCGCCTCCAGTCTGGCGATGCAATGGTTCACCAATTTGCCGGGTAGTATTGCAAACCTGACACGGATGCTGGCGCCGGGCGGAAGGTTGATCTTCGCGACTCTTGGATGCCACAGCTTCCAGGAATGGCGGCAAGCGCTAGCAACGCTCGATCTGCCTTGCGGCCTGCATGACTATTCTAGCGCCGCAAAATTCCCGTTCCCCGATGGCGTAATGGCACGCATCGAGGAGGAAATCATCATCGCGAACTACCAATCAGGCCATGAATTTACCCGCGGCCTGAAAACCCTCGGCGCAAGCTCGCCTCGCGCCGGCTATCGGCCGCTACAAGCCGGGAAGCTTCGCCGGTTGCTTACAACGCTTAACGGGCCTTTCGCGGTCAGCTACCACATTCTCACCGTGGAAATCGAAGCCCCTAAATCACCTCAAGCGCCGCGCTCTGCACGTTGAAATGCAGCCCGGCAAGCGTGAGCGCGCCATCATCGACGCGTGATCTGATCCAGGGAAAACTCAGCAAATTGCTCAAGGAAACGCGGATCGACTCTCTGGCGCATTGCTCGCACAGCGCATCGAATGCGGCCGGCGCGTACGGCTCTGCCGGCGCATCCGGCGCATCGCACACCCTTGCGCGGGCGGTCTTCGCAATCGCCATCCAGGAGGCGATGAAATCCCCATCCCCGGCAGTCGGCCCCCGCACCAGCGCGCGAATGCCGCCGCACTGGCTATGCCCCAGCACCACGATCCGCGAAACATTCAGCACCGTCACCGCAAATTCCAGCGCCGCCGACGTGCCATGATTGCCGGTATCCGGCGCATAGGGGGGCACCAGATTACTCACATTGCGCACCACGAAAATCTCGCCCGGTGCCGCATCAAAAATCAGCTCCGGCGAGACCCGCGAATCCGAACACGCAATCACCATGCTCGAAGGCGATTGCCCATCGCGCGCCAGCTCGGCGTAGCGGTCCTTATGCTCCTGCCAGTAGCCGCGAATAAACCGGTCATAGCCGTCAAACAAACTTATCATGGTATTTGGATAACCGGATTTTGCCGCATTACAAGCCGGAGCGTTTTGCTTCGTCCCAAAGCCGGTCCATCTCGGACAGATTTGAATCCGCCGGCGCCTTGCCTTCCTGCGCAAGCGCAGCCTCGATAAACCGGAACCGCCGAGTAAACTTGGCATTGGCGCCAGCAAGGCAAGCTTCGGCGCTCAACTGCAATTTGCGGGCAAGGTTCACCATCACGAACAGCATATCCCCCAGCTCATCCTGCACCCGCGCCGGCGAGGCATCTGGCAGTTCCGCCCGCAATTCCCTGATCTCCTCCTCAAGCTTATCCAGCACCGCGCCGGCATCCGGCCAGTCAAATCCCACTTGCGCCGCCCGTGCGGTCAGCTTGGTTGCAACCGCCATTGCCGGTAGGGTGGTGGCGATACCGTCCAGCGTCCCATGCATCGCGCGGGCGCCCCGCTCCTTGGCCTTTTGAGCCTCCCAGGCGTGAGTTTGCGCGCTCGCATCGCGCTGCGACGCATTTCTGAAAACATGCGGATGCCGGCGGATCATTTTCTCGGTAATCGCCGCCGCCACATCCTCAAACCCGAACCAGCCGCGCTCCTCGGCCATTCTTGCGTGATACACGACCTGAAACAGCAAATCCCCCAATTCGTCCTTGATCTGTTCCGGATCATCCGTTTCGATGGCGGCCCGCACTTCATAGGCTTCTTCAATGGTATAGGGCGCAATGCTCGCAAAATTTTGCGCCTTGTCCCATGGGCAACCGGTCTCGGGATGGCGCAGGGCAGCCATTGCCGCGAGCAATTTTGAGGTGGCGTCCGGCATGTCGGTCATGCAACACCTGTATGAGAAAGTCCGGAGGATACAAGATGCCTGCTGCCCATGATTTCACCTTCCAAACCCTCACCGGCCAGCCTTATCCGCTGAAAGACCTTGCCGGCCGGCCCTTCGTGGTCGTCAACACCGCCTCCAAATGCGGGTTCACGCCGCAATACAAGGCCCTGGAATCGCTCTGGCGCGACGCCAAGGACCAGGGCCTGGTCGTCATCGGCGTGCCCTCCAACGATTTCGGCGGCCAGGAGCCAGGCTCGCATGAGCAGATCGCCAGTTTCTGCGAGCTGAATTACGGCGTTGATTTCCCGATGATGGGCAAGGTGCATGTCAAAGGCCCGCAAGCGCACCCCTTCTTTAAATGGGCTGGCGCGGAAGGCGGGTTTCTCGCCAAGCCGAAATGGAATTTCTTCAAATACCTCATCGGCAAGGATGGCCAGCTGGCGGATTGGTTCTCCAGCATCACCAGCCCGGAATCGGGGAAATTCAAATCCGCAATTGCGAAAATGCTAGCGCAATAATCCGCCGCGCATCCAGCCACAGATCGTATTCATCAAACCGCTTGGGGTTCACCCAGGCGGCCTCGCTCACATCATCCCCCGGCGCCAATTCGCCGCCCTCATAATGCGCGGCAAAATCCAGGATGGTGTAGTGGTACTGTACCCTTCCTTCCGCGTCCCGGTGGATCGAATCGGCATGCGCGACCATGTGGACCGGTCCGGCTTGCAGTCCGGTTTCCTCCAACAGCTCTCGCCTGGCGCAGGCCTCCGCGGTCTCCCCCAGCTCCTGTGCCCCGCCCGGCAGGCTCCATCGCCCTTCCCCTGGCGGCTTGGCCCGGCGGACCAGCAACACCTCATCACCGCGCAGCAGCACAATGCCGATCCCAACACGCGGCGCCTCCGGATATTCCCTCATCGCTACTCCCTATCCCGCCCGCAAGGTTTGGATCGCCTCGCGCTGGTCGAACAGATTCAGCAAAATACGCACCGCCTGCCCGCGCGGCGACTCCAGCCGCGGATCACGCTGCAACAACAGCGTGGCATCCTGATTTGCCATCGGCAACAGCTCCCCATGGCCCTCCGGATCAGCCAGCAGATAGCCCGGCAGGCCGGACTGCTTCGTCCCCAGAAAATCCCCACTGCCGCGCAGGCGGAAATCCTCATCGGCGATCACAAACCCGTCCTCCGTCTCCCGCAACAGCGCCAAACGCTTGCGCGCCGTCTCCCCCAATTTGTCCGCATGCAGCAGCAGGCAGTAGCTCTGCGCAGCACCACGTCCCACTCGCCCGCGCAACTGATGCAACTGCGCCAGACCAAAACGCTCCGCATGTTCGATCACGATAACATTGGCCTCCGGCACATCCACCCCAACCTCGATCACCGTGGTCGCCACCAGGATTCTTGCGCCGCCCGAGGCAAAAGCCGCCAGCGCCGCATCGCGCATCGCCGCGTCCTGCCTTCCATGCGCCAGCGCCACATCTGAGCCAAACCGTTTCTGCAATTCCGCAAAGCGAATCTCGGTCGCGGTAATATCCACCAGCTCGGATTCCTGCACCAGAGGGCACACCCAATACACCCGCCCGCCGGCGCCGATCGCCCGCGCGATCGCATCCAGCACCTTCGGCAATTCCGATAGCCGGTGCATCGTCGTGGTGATCGGCTTGCGCCCCGCCGGTTTTTCGGTAATCCGGCTGATATCCATCTCCCCCCAATGGGTCAGCAGCAGCGTGCGCGGAATCGGGGTTGCGGTCATCACCAGCAGATCGGTGGCATCGCCCTTGGCGCCAAGCTGCAAGCGCTGATCCACGCCAAACCGGTGCTGCTCATCGATCACCGCCAGCGCCAGATTTTGAAATGCCACATGTTTTTGAAACAGCGCATGCGTGCCGACCACCAACGGTAGACTGCCATCCGCCAAGCCACCCAAAATCTGCCGCCGCGCGTTGGCCCGAATACCGCCGGTCAACAGCGCCACTGGCACGGGAACAAGCCGTTGCAGCGTCGCATAATGCTGCTTGGCCAGCATCTCGGTGGGCGCCAGCAAGGCGGCCTGCCCGCCGGATTCCACCGCCCGCAGCATGGCCAGCACCGCAACCAGAGTCTTTCCGGACCCCACATCGCCCTGCAGCAGCCTTAACATCCGATGCGGCGCCGCGAGGTCCGCGTCGATCTCCGCCAGCGTCTTCGCCTGCGCAGGCGTCGGCGCAAAACCAAACCGCAGCAAAGCCTGCGCCCGCAACAGCCCGGTTCCCGCCATTGCGCGCCCGGCAAGCCTGCGCCGGCGCCCGCGCCCGATGGCAAAGGCCAGTTGCCGCGCCAGCAACTCGTCATACGCCAGACGCGCCGCCGCACCCGGCTCCGGAACACACTCCGGCGCCTGTAGCATCCGCAGAGCCTCACCAAACCCAGGCCAAATACGCCGCCGCAAAATCGAGGCGTCATGCCATTCCGGCAACTCCGGCAGTACCTCAAGCGCACCCAGCACGGCGCGGCGCATAATTCGCGGCACCACGCCCGCGCTTAGCGGCCAGACCGGCTCAATCCACGGAAACCCATCCTCCTGCGCCACCGGCAACACAAAATCCGGATGCGCCAGCACGATCCGATCCGAAAACATCTCCGCCTTTCCGGAAATCAACAGCCTGGCGCCAATCGGAAACTGCGTCAGCCTTGCCGCATGAAACAGCACGATCTCGGCAAACCCGGTGTCGTCGCCGATCACCACCCGATGCGGCTGCGTCTTCTTCGCCGGCGCCTCACGCAGAATGACCTCCACCCGCATGGTCGCAATGCCGCCCGGCTTGGCATTACGAATTTTCACCACCTGCTGCCGATCGACATAATCCACCGGCAGATGAAACAGCACATCGCGTACCGTATCCCCGCCCACCAGCTTCGCCAGCAACCCGGAGAGCCGCGGCCCCAGCCCCGGCAACGTCGTAATCGGCGCGCGCAATGGCGCTAGAATCTCTTGAACCACGGGCTGACTCTTGGCCGCACTGCCTCTATACCGCAACCCAGCGAAGACTCAGGGCTAATGACTATATCCGGCGAACCCATCCCCCAACCCTTGGACAACCGGCGCCGCCGGCTGATTTTCCGCGCCCAGCATCGCGGCACCTTCGAGAACGACATCCTCCTCGGCGACTTCGTCAAAGCCGAAATCGCGACCATGCCCCCGCAAGAGCTGGACGATCTGGAAACCATCCTGGAATATCCTGACCCCGAACTCGCCGACTGGCTCACCGGCCGCCGACCCATCCCCCCCCACGCCGACACCCCCATGCTCCGCCGCATCCGCAGCGCGGCGCTGAACCGGTGGTGATGGCGTGATCATCGTCTATGGCGTGCCGGAGGGCGTGGACGCGATGGTGCTGGTCCGCCGGCTGGGCGAGCATGACGGGCCGGTGCTGCATATCGCGCGCGATGATGGGCGGTTGCCAGGGTTGGCGGAGTCGATCGGGTTTTTCGGGCCGGAGGTGGAGGTTATCGTCTTTCCAGCCTGGGATTTCCTGCCCAATGACCGGGTATCGCCGAATGGAGGGATCATCGCCGAGCGGATCGCCGCACTCTCAAAGTTGCAAAGCGAGCCCAGGAAAAAGCGGATTGTTCTAACCACCGTCAACGCCGTTTTACAAAAGGTTCCGCCGCGCGCAGCACTTGCGGGTGCGGGCATGGGCTTAGGCGTGGGCGACAGCATCGCGCCGGAGGATCTGGCTGCGTTCCTGGACGCGGATGGCTATAACCGCGTCGGCACGGTGATGGAGGCCGGCGAGTTTTCATTACGCGGCGGCATTATCGACGTTTATCCCGCCGGCGACTCAGCACCGGTCCGGATTGATCTGTTCGGCGATACCATCGAGTCGATCCGGCGCTTCGATCCGGAAACACAGCGCAGCGGCGAGGCCGTGAAGCGCCTCGATTTTCACCCCGCCTCCGAACTTTCCTTCGATTCGGCCTCGGTGGCGCGGTTTCGCACTTCCTGGCGCGAGATGTTCGGACCAAAAGCCGTGGAAGACCCGCTCTACCATTCCGTATCGGCCGGCCACCGCCATCCGGGCATCGAGCATTACGCGCCGTTATTTGCCGAAACCATGGAGACGATCTTCGATTACCTGCCGAACGCGTCGATCAGCCTGGACCATCAGGCGGAAGGTGCGATCGAGGCGCGGCTGGAACTGATCGCGGATCACTATGCCGAGCGTCGCGGCCCGGCGCGTTCCGGCGAGCAGATTTACCGCCCGATCGCGCCGGAACTGCTCTATCTGGACAAGCCGGCCCTGGACGAAATTCTGGCGCGCGGCCCGGTCTTCGGTTTCACCCCCTTTTCCAAGCCGGATGGCGCGGTTGGCGTGGATGTCGGCGGCCGCCCCGGCGCGATCCTGGCCGGCCAGCCTCTGGCGGCGTTTGACGGTTTCGCTGAATTAAGGCGCGGCTGGGCGCAAAGCGGCCGAACGGTGGTATTGGCCGCCTGGAGCACCGGCTCGCGCGAGCGTCTGGCGCTGATGTTGCGCGAGCATGGCATCCGCGACGTGCAATTGGTCGATGATGCAGACGGCGCGCGGGCTTTGCCAAAATCCACGGTGGCGCTGGCGGTCTTCGGCATCGAGCGGGGTTTCGTCACCGACCGTATTGCCCTGGTGGCGGAACAGGATTTGCTCGGCCAGCGCATCGCCCGCCCGCCGAAGCGCCGCAAACGCGCCGATCAGTTTATCGCCGATGCCACCGAGATCGAGCAGGGCGATCTGGTGGTGCATCAGGACCACGGCATCGGCCGCTATGACGGGCTGGAGACGGTCACGGTAAACGGCGCCGCGCATGATTGCCTGCGCATTTTCTATGATGGTGGCCTCAAACTTTTCCTCCCCGTGGAGAATATCGACCTGCTGTCCCGTTTCGGCCAGGAAACCGATGGCGTTGCGCTCGACAAGCTAGGCGGCGCCTCCTGGCAGGCCCGCAAGGCCAAGGCGAAAAACCGTATTCAGGACATGGCGGCCGGCCTGATCCGTTTGGCGGCCGAGCGGCAGATGCGCGAGGCGCCGATTCTGGCGGCCGATGACGGCGCCTTTGCCGAATTCTGTGCCCGGTTTCCCTATAACGAGACCGAGGATCAGGCCCGCGCGATCGCCGATGTGCTGGAGGATTTTGCCGCCGGCAAGCCGATGGACCGTCTGGTTTGCGGCGATGTGGGCTTCGGCAAAACAGAGGTTGCACTCCGCGCCGCGTTTGTTGCCGCAATGTCCGGCACCCAGGTGGCTGTGGTGGTGCCC
>JAMFRY010000032.1 GCA_026225015.1 Alphaproteobacteria bacterium | reverse complement strand
GCGCGCTGGGCGCTGGATGCCTGGCGGCTGCGTCGTGCGCGGCAAGGCGGCACGCAATTCGTGCTGGTGATATGCAACAGCATGGGCGGCGGCTCCGCGAAGGCGGTTGCCGATATCGAGCAGGCGGTCGGCTACGGGCAAGCGGTCAAGCTCAGCCTGACTTGCCGGAATGATGGGAGCATGGCGCTCTCCGGTGACGCGCCGATTTTTCACGCCGCGTTTTCGGACCATGAAAGCGAGGAAGTTTTCAAACTGCTCGACGCAGCTGATCCCGGCCATGTTCTGGCGCACCAGCTTCTGGGCTTTGGGCAAGCCTTCGTCCGGCGGCTGGAAACATGGATTGAAGGGCGAAAGAGCTTTTATTACGCACATGACTTCTATGCGCTTTGCCCGCGAGTGACCTTCATTGATGCCATCACAGAGTTCTGCAACCTTGCGGAAACCGAAATCTGCGCGCGTTGCATCGCCATCGGCGGGGTGCATGATGCCTCCCGTTTAACCGGCATCGACCCCGCTGCACATCGCGCATTGTTTGAGCGGTTATTGCGCGGCTGCACGCAGGTGATTGCGCCATCGCAATCCGCGGCCGGTTTTTTATCCCGCGGCTTTCCAGGTTTGAAGGTCACGGTCATCCCGCACCCGGAATCCGGCATCGCACCGGCAGGCCAGGCGGCAAGGCTGCTCGCATCCGCCAGCCCGCTCATCCGCCGGGCGGAGGATGATGAGGAAATCCTTCTGCTCGGCGCGCTTGGCCCGCACAAGGGTTCGGGTAAGCTGCTTGAAATCGCCCGGCGCGCAAAACTGACGCATCCCGGTTTGAGCTTTCGCGTGATCGGCTATACCAGCCTGGATGAGGAATTGCTGAAGCTGGGCAATGTGCGCATCACCGGGCGCTACGCGGCGGAGATGCTCCCGATCCTGGTTGCCGAGGCGCGCGGCGATCTCGCTTTGTTTCTGCATGAATGGCCGGAGACCTATTCCTACACCCTGTCCGAGGCGTTGAGCTACGGCTTTATCCCCTTGGTGCCCGATATCGGCGCGCCGGCGGAGCGGGTGCGGGCCATGCAATTTGGCGTCGTCTATCCATATCCGGCGCGGCCGGCTGACATATTGCAGTTGATCGAGGATGTGCGGAGCAGACGCCTGCGGCCGTTCGTGGAAGGGGCGCGGCCCGACGCTTTTCATCCGCGGGCTGAGGCCATCGCCAGCACAAGCAGGCTTCTGAATTTTCAGGCGCCACCAAAGCCGCGCCCCAACGCTCGTAAAGCTGCCCAAGCGGCGCCCGCAGCGCCCGAACCTTAGGGGCAAATGACGGCGCTTTCCCAACCCATTCTTTTGTGCCGGCGGGGCGCTTACATATCTGTTTTAGGATCTAGGAGAATTGGCGATGCTGAACCCTCGCTTGAAGGAAGTCACCAACCGCATAGCGGCGCGCAGCAGCGCTTCGCGGGCCGCCTATCTGCAACGGGTGACAGCGGCGCTGGACAGCAAGCCGCACCGCCAGGCGCTGGGCTGCGCCAACCGGGCGCATGGCTTTGCGGCCTGCGCCCCCGGCGATAAGGAAGTTTTGCGCGGCGGCGACGGCGCCAGCCTGGGGATCGTCACCGCCTATAACGACATGCTCTCCGCCCACCAGCCCTATGAGCGCTTCCCCGAGCTGATCCGCGAAGCAGCCAGACAGGCCGGCGGCGTCGCGCAGGTGGCGGGCGGCGTGCCGGCGATGTGCGATGGCATCACCCAGGGCGAGACCGGCATGGAGCTTTCGCTGTTCTCGCGCGACGTGATCGCGCTCAGCACCGCGATCGCGCTCTCCCACGCCACCTTCGATGCCGCGGTCTATCTCGGCATTTGCGACAAGATCGTCCCCGGCCTGTTGACCGGGGCACTCTCCTTCGGCCATCTGCCGGCGGTGTTCATCCCCGGCGGCCCGATGCCTTCCGGCCTTGCAAATTCGGAGAAGAATCGAATCCGCCAGCTTTATGCGGAGCAGAAAGTCAGCCGCGCCGAGCTGCTGGAGGCCGAGGCCAAATCCTATCACAGCCCCGGCACCTGCACATTTTACGGCACCGCCAACACCAACCAGATGATGATGGAAATCATGGGCCTGCATCTGCCGGGCGCGGCCTTCATCAACCCCAACACCCCATTGCGCGACGCGCTGACCCGGGCTGCCGCCAAGCGCGCCATGGCGATCACCGAATCGGGCAATGAATTCACCCCCATCGGCCGCATGCTGGATGAGCGATCCTTCGTCAACGCCATTGTCGGGCTGCACGCCACGGGCGGTTCCACCAACCATACGCTGCATCTGATCGTGATGGCCGCCGCGGCGGGGATCATGCTCACCTGGGATGATTTCTCCGACATCGCCGAGATCACCCCGCTGCTTACCCATATCTATCCGAACGGCACGGCGGATGTGAACGCTTTCCACGCCGCCGGCGGCATGGGATTTTTGATCCGCGAATTGCTGAGCGGCGGCTTGCTGCATGAAGACGCGCAGACCGTCTTCGGCGCCGGACTTGCGGCCTACGCGACCGAGCCCTTTTTGGATGCTGAAGGCCATGTGAAATGGCTCCCTGCGGCGGAGGCAAGCGGCGATGAGACCGTGCTGCGCGCGATCAACAACCCGTTTCAGCCGACCGGCGGCTTGCGCGTGCTGGATGGGGAGCTTGGCCGCGCGGTCATCAAAACCTCCGCCGTGGCGCTGGAACGCCATGTGATCGAGGCGCCGGCCCGCATTTTCCACAGCCAGGAATCCGTGCATGCCGCCTTCAAGGCGGGTGAGCTGAACCAGGACAGCGTGGTGGTGGTGCGCTTCCAGGGTCCGAAGGCCAATGGCATGCCGGAGTTGCACAAGTTGATGCCGCCTTTGGGCGTATTACAGGATCGCGGCTTCAAAATCGCGCTAGTGACCGATGGCAGGATGTCCGGCGCCTCCGGCAAGGTGCCATCCGCCATTCACGTCACGCCGGAAGCCGCCGATGGCGGGCCGATCGCCAAACTTCGCGACGGCGATATCGTTCGCGTCGATGGCACGGCCGGAAGGCTGAGCGTACTGGTCGATCCGGATGAATGGGCGGCGCGCGAACCAGAGATGGCGGACCTGACGTCCTACCATTCCGGTACGGGCCGCGAGCTGTTTGCGGCGTTCCGCGGCGCGGTCAGCCGGGCCGATGCTGGCGCCTCGATTTTTGGGGGATTGGCGGCATGAGCGCGCAACCCGGCTTGGAGCCCATCCTGCTGGCTGCGCCGGTTATCCCGGTGGTGATCATCGACGATCTGGCGAATGCCGTTCCGCTGGCGCGCGCGCTGGTCGCGGGCGGGCTGAAAGTGATAGAAATCACGCTGCGCACCGCGGCCGGGTTGGAAGCGATCCGCGCGATCGGGCGCGATGTGCCTGAGGCGATTGCCGGCGCCGGCACCGTGCTAAACCCGGAGCAGCTTGCCGCCGTCGCCGCGGCCGGGGCGCGCTTTGCGGTCTCGCCAGGGGCCACGCAAAAAATGCTTGATGCCGCGGATGGGGCAAATATCGCGCTGCTGCCTGGCATCGCCACCGCTTCCGAGGCAATGGCGCTGATCGAGCGCGGCTATCGCTTCGCCAAATTCTTCCCCGCCGAGCCGGCCGGCGGTCTGGCCTATCTTTCCGCTTTGGCCTCGCCGCTGCCGCGGCTCAGCTTTTGCCCCACCGGCGGGATCACGCCGGATTCCGCGCCCCGCTATTTGCAGCTGCCCAATGTGATCTGCGTCGGCGGGTCCTGGATGGTGAACCGAAACACCATTGAAGCCGGCGATTGGTCTGCTATCACTGCCAGCGCGGCGCAGGCGGCTGCCCTTAACGAACATCGCCGGAGTAAGTAAGCATGAGTGATCTTTGGACGCAGTTATCCGGCCTTCGAAGCACCTCCAAAGATCTCAGAACCCTGTTTTCCGAAAATCCCGGCCGGTTCAGCGAATTTTCGGTCTCGCAGGATGACCTGCTGCTGGATTATTCGAAAACGCATCTGACGCAGGAAGCGTTATCCCAGCTGCTGCGCCTGGCCGCCGAGTCCGGCGTGGAAGCCAAGCGCGATGCAATGTTTGCCGGAGAGAAAATCAACACCACGGAAGATCGCGCCGTTCTGCACACCGCATTGCGGAACGTGGGGAACATGCCGGTATATACGGATGGCGCCGACGTGATGCCGGAGATCAACAAGACTCTGGCTTCGCTCTATAGCTTTGCGGATTCCGTGCGCACGGGCGCGTTCGCGGCGGCGGATGGCAAACCGTTCACCGATGTGATCAATATCGGCATTGGCGGCTCCGATCTTGGCCCCGTCATGGTCACCGGCGCGCTGGCGCCCTATCATGATGGACCAAAAATCCATTTCGTTTCGAATGTCGATGGCGCGCATCTCTCCGATACGATGAAAGGGCTCGATCCGGCCCGCACGCTGGTGATCGTCGCCTCGAAAACCTTCACCACCATCGAGACCATGACCAATGCGCATACTGCCCGCAAATGGATAGCCGGCGCCTTGGGCGAGCCAGCGGTTGCGGCGCATTTTGCCGCGATCTCCACCGCCCTCGACAAGGTGGAGGCGTTCGGCATTCGGCCGGACCACATTTTCGGCTTCTGGGACTGGGTGGGCGGCCGCTACTCGGTATGGTCGGCGATCGGACTTTCCGTGATCATCGCGATCGGGCCAGAGCAGTTCACGCAATTCCTGGCCGGCGCGCATAAAATGGATGTGCATTTTCGCACAGCCCGGCCGTCGAGAAACCTGCCAATTCTGCTCGGCCTGATCGGAGTCTGGCACCGCAATATTTGCGGTTTCGCCGCCCGCGTCATTCTGCCTTACGACCAGCGCCTTTCCCGATTTCCGGCCTATCTGCAGCAGCTCGACATGGAATCGAACGGCAAAAGCGTGCTCAAATCGGGTGCGCTTGTGGCTCGCGCCACCGGCCCGCAGGTTTGGGGCGAGCCCGGCACCAATGGCCAGCACGCCTTCTACCAGCTTCTGCACCAGGGCACCCAAGTCATTCCCTGCGAATTTCTGGTCGCAGCCCAGGGGTTTGAGCCGGAATTGCAGGATCATCACGAACTGCTCATCGTCAATTGCCTCGCCCAGAGCGAAGCCTTGTTGAAAGGCCGTACGCTTGAGGAGGCTCAGGGCAACCCGCACCGCGTATTCCTGGGCGACCGCCCTTCGATTACGCTGGCTTACAACAAGCTCACCCCCTACACATTGGGGCGGCTGATTGCGCTCTATGAGCACCGGGTATTCGTCGAGGCCGCCATCTGGGACATCAACGCATTCGACCAATGGGGCGTGGAACTCGGCAAGGAACTGGCCAAGAATCTGCTTCCGGTATTCCGGGGCACCGAACCGCTAAGCGGGCTGGATTCTTCTACCGCCGGCTTAGTTAGCTATCTGCGGCAGAAATAGCGACCCTTGTCTCTGCCCATTTTTGGCCTTTGCTAATGGCATAGGCTAGGAGGCGGATATGTCAGTTGCGCCGCGTCACGTCAGATTATTCCGGAATGGCCGTAACCAGGCGGTAAGAATTCCGGTTGAATTCGAACTTCCTGGAAGCGATGCCATCATCTTCAAAGAGGGCGATAAACTCGCGATCGAACCCGTCCGCAAGCGGGGATTATGCGCATTGCTGGATAGCTGGGCCTCGATGGGCGAGGATTTTCCGAAATCGAAGATCATCCGCTACCGGAAGAGGAGATTTTTTGACCGTCGCCAAATACATGCTCGACACGAATATCATGTTCGCATTGATAAAAAATCCGCACGGTGGGGCAGCGATAAAGGCGCGAGAGCGGCGGGCCGAAATTTGCACCAGCGTCATCGTTGCTTCGGAGTTACGTTACGGCTGCGCCAAAAGCGGCTCGGTCTCATTGCTTCGGAAGGTCGAGGACCTTTTGGAGGAGATCGGCGCTCTGCCGTTTGAGGTGCCAGCGGATTCCGATTACGGCCGAATTCGCCGCGAATTGGAGCTTGCCGGACAACCGATCGGCCCCAATGATTTTTTGATTGCCGCCCATGCCTATCGCCTGAAACTGACCCTGGTAACAGCCAATGTCCACGAATTCTCCCGCATTGGCGGTCTCGCTATCGAAAATTGGTTATAGCGGCCGATCACTCAGCAACCCAACTAAACGGGAGTGGTGGCTAACTTGACATGTTGGAGATGCTCGCCAGCGCCGTCCGCAACGTATCCGGATCAACCCCTTCAAGCCGGTTTTCGATCGCCGCATGGGTTTCACGCCAGAGCGGCAAAGCACAAGCGAGCAACTCTACGCCGGCATCGGTCAGCACCAGCAATCGGTTCCGGCGATCGGCCGCAGCTCGTTGCACCGATACAAGCCCGCGCCGCTCCAGCGGTTTCAGGGCGGCCGTCAATGTGGTGCGGTCCATTGCCAGAAGCTTCGCGACTGGCGCCATCGGCGGCGGAAGCGGGCGGTTCAGCGCCATCAGCAGCGAGAATTGCTGATTGGTAAGCCCAAGCGGCCTCAGCACCTCATCGAAAATCCGGGCGAGCGAGCGCGCGGCGCGTTGGGCGTGCAGGCAAAGGCAGGCGTCGCGAATTTGTAACGTGGTCGCAAACGGTAACAAGCTTGACATGGATCGTTATGTTGATGTCAACTCTTTAAGTCAAGACCGCGCGAGGTACTGAAGCGTTTCACCGGTCCTGGCCGCAACGGACAAGGGAGAAAAAAGCGATGAGCCAAGGCGATTTTGTTTGGTATGAATTATGCACAACCAACCCTGCTGGCGCAGGGGATTTCTATTCCAAGGTCATGGGCTGGACGATCCGGCCTTCCGGCCTGCCGGGCATCGACTACAACCTCGCCTGCCTTGGGGACCGGCAGGTCGGCGGGATCATGATGCTGCCGCCGGAACTGGCGCCGCCCCGTCCGGTCTGGTTCGGCTATATCGCCGTGGACGATGTTGACTCCAAAGCCGAGGAAATCAAGGCGGCGGGCGGCGCGGTTCACAAGGCGCCGGCGGACATCCCGACGATTGGCCGGTTCGCGGTGGTATCCGACCCGCAGGGCGCGGTTTTCATGCTGTTCAAGGGCGAGGGGGAGCCGCCGCCGCCATTGCCAATGATGACAACCGGATCCATCGGCTGGCACACGCTCAACAGCAGCGATTGGGAGAAAAGCTGGATCTTCTACGAACAAATTTTCGGCTGGACCAAGGACGCCGCGCACGAGATGGGCGAGGCGGGGACGTATCAGCTGTTCAAGGCGAGCGCCGCGGCAATCGGCGGGATGACCACCAACAAGGCGGCGCCACATTCCTATTGGCTGTATTATTTCGTTGTCGATGACATCGATGCCGGGCTGGAGCGGGTGAAGGCGAATGGCGGCTCGGTATCACTCGGGCCGCAGGAGGTGCCGGGCGACGCCTGGATCGTCAACGCGCAGGACCCGCAGGGCGGAAGTTTCGCGCTTGTGGGTTTCAAAAAGCCGCAAGCCTGAAGAAACCAACAGGAAATGAGGGCAAATCATGATTCCCACTATAACAACGTTCAAATGGGTGCCTGAATTCGCGCGCGGTTTTGTCCGTGACATCCGAGCCCGCTGGGCATTCGAGGAAGCGGGTCAGACCTATGCCGTCGATCTTGTTGATTTCCCCTATGTAAAAAGCCCGGCGCACCGTCACTTCCAACCATTCGGGCAAATCCCGACCTATCGGGACGGTAAAGCTGAGATTTTCGAATCGGGCGCGATCGTCATGCATATCTGCGAGACGAATGGCGTGCTCGTTCCCGAGGAGCCCGCCGCACGTATCCGGGCAGTCCAATGGATGATCGCAGCACTCAATTCCGTCGAACCCTGGGTGATGCAACTCGCCGTTGTCGATCTCTTCGAAGCCGAATGCGAATGGTCGCAACCGCGCCGGCCGAAGGTGCTGGCGGATCTGCACACGCGTTTGGGCGACCTTGCCACCGCGCTCGGTGACAAGGCGACTCTTGATGGCAGCGCCTTCACCTTTGGCGATTTAATCATGGTCTCGGTGCTGGGCGGCCTGCGCAACACGGATGTTCTGGACAGGTACGACAATCTTGCCGCCTATGTTGCCCGCGGCGAGGCCAGGACAGCGCATCAGAAGGCCATGGCGGATCATCTGGCCGCGTTTGGGGATCAGACTTTATTACAAACAATTGGAGTGGAGCAGCGCGCATGAGCAAGCTCATACCCTGCCTGTGGTTTGACCATGGCGAGGCGCGCAAGGCGGCCGAATTCTACGCCGCGACTTTTCCGGACAGTCATGTCGGAGCGGCACTTCCTGCAGCTTCCGACTATCCCGGCGGTCGCGAAGGTGATGCGCTGATCGTTGAATTTACCCTGCTTGGCCAGGCGTTCATCGGATTGAATGGCGGTCCGAGTTTCACACCCAACGAGGCGGTGAGTTTTACGGTGATGACCGATGACCAGGCGGAAACAGACCGCTACTGGAATGCGATTACCGGCAATGGCGGCAGCGAGAGCGCCTGCGGATGGTGCAAGGACCGCTGGGGTTTTTCCTGGCAGATCACGCCCCGCGCCCTGATCGCGGCGCTGAGCGATACGGACCGCGCCGCCGCCAGGCGCGCGATGACCGCCATGATGCAGATGCGCCGCATCGACATCTCGAAAATCGACGCGGCACACAAGGGAATCACACAAGCGGCAGGTTGAAGAACCACCTCCGCCGCTCCGTAGTCCGTAGCTAGAACTGCGGACAGTATACTGCCGCGTGACGGGAATCGCATACTGCAAGCGCTGCACTCGAAGCTTCAAGTATTTCCTTGCCGCTGCGCGACAAGCCCCCTATGCTGATGTTGCTAGAGTGCATCGTAGCTATTTGGCTTAGCCCCTGACGCCTTGAGGCCGCTCTCCAGTTTGCGATGAGATACGTTTGTTTCGCTCAAAACATGCTTGAATCAATTCGGAAATTTCGGAAGACGTTGCATGGTCGCAGCTGATACCAACCCGCGTTGACAATAACCCATCGGCCACCACACACGTCATGCCCGGCGGAGGCCGGGCATCCACGACTTTCGTCTTCGCAGCAGGATCGTGCGTTGGTTCAACCTATTCGCCACTCGGTATGAGAACTTATATTAGTTTCATAAAAAATCGGCAACCAAAAACAATCGGCGGTTGATCGCAATTGGACGACACAACCTGCGCATGGCGAATGGAACGGGTTGCCAAAAAAAATAATCACAAAAAATCACTCGTTCGGGTGATGCGGGATCGGTACCAAACGTAGTAACTCTTAAAATGTTGTCTTCAGATCAGGAACAACGGGAGAACTGGGATGGTTCAAAGTTTGATCAATGGCACGGTAACGAACACCGTCACGCTCGGCAGTAGCGCCTATGCGGCAAGCCTGACCATCGGCAAATCAGGCGATGTCGCCCCAACTCTGGTAGCCGCCATTGGGGTTTTCATGCCCTCTTCCGCAGCCACGACGCTGACGAATGATGGCCATATCTCCGGTGGCGCCGGCGCCTACGGCGCATCCAACTCGAATGGCGGGGATGGCGTGCTTTCCGCAAAGGCCGATGTGATCAGCAATGCAGGTGAAATCAGCGGTGGCGGTGGTGGTATAATCGATTTCTTGGCCTCGGGGACCGGTGGCATCGGCATTGATCTTGCTGCCGGCGGCACGCTGACCAATAGCGGCACCATCTCCGGTGGCTACGGGTATTTTGGCGGCAACGGGCTCGACGCCAACGCTGCCACGGTTACGAATACCGGTCTCGTGCTGGGCGGCCCTGGCGGCTTTACCGGATTCCCCGACGAAATCCAGCCTCCCGGCGGCGATGGTGCTTCCTTGAGCGGCGCCGGACTGCTGACGAATCACGGCGTGATCGAGGGCGGCTATCGCGCCAACGGTTTGGTATTAACCGGCGGCTCGCTGGTCAATACCAGCTTGATTGAAGGCGGTTCTGGCTACTTCGGCGGCATCGGCGTTGCCGTATCTTCCGCTTCCGTGCTGAATAATGGCACCATCGTCGGCGCCTATGGTTACTACAGTGGTGGTGTCGGCGTTTCGCTGACGGACCACGCTACTTTGACCAACAATGGCGAAATCCGTGGTGGAGGTGCGAACCAGGTGGTGGGTGTAGTCCGCGGTGGCGGTGTGTACCTCAACGGCGGCACGCTGATCAACTCGGGAAGCATCTCCGGAGGGGTTGGTGCCACCACAGGCGATGCGGTGGCGTTCGGCGCCGCCGATGCCGGCCTCCTCGTGCTCGAGCCGGGGGCCAGTTTTTCAGGCCTCGTTGTCGGCAACACCCTGGTCAGCGACACGCTGGAGCTGGCGGGCACGGGGAAAGGC
>JAMFRY010000288.1 GCA_026225015.1 Alphaproteobacteria bacterium | reverse complement strand
GTGCCATGCTGGTCATCGTGAAATACCGGGATCTTCATCCGCGCCCGCAGGGTCTGCTCGATCTTGAAGCATTCCGGGGCCTTGATGTCTTCGAGGTTAATGCCGCCGAAGGTCGGCTCCAACCGGGCCACGGTTTCGATGAATTTATCCGGGTCCTGCTCATCGATCTCGATATCGAAACTGTCGATCCCGGCGAATTTCTTGAACAGAACCGCCTTGCCCTCCATTACCGGCTTGCCGGCCAGGGCGCCGATATTGCCGAGCCCCAGCACGGCGGTGCCGTTGGTGATCACCCCCACCAGATTGCCGCGCGAGGTATAGTCGAACGAACTGTCCGGATCGGCGGTGATGGCATCGCAGGCCGCGGCGACGCCGGGGGAATAGGCCAATGCCAGGTCCCGCGAGGTTTCCATCCGCTTGGTGGGCGTGATCGAGAGTTTCCCGGGCCTTGGATGCAGGTGGTATTCCAGCGCTGCTTTGCGTAAGTCCTCATCCATGACCCGTTCTCTCCATGTCCGCACCAGCCTCCTGTTGGTTTGCCGCAGCATAACCCAAATTATGCCCGGCCGCCCATGCCGCCGGACAAAATTGCTGCCATGCCATCCGGGCAAGGAACCTGTTTAAAATGAAGGAAAATTGGTGCGGTCGAGAAGACTCGAACTTCCAAGGGGTTTCCCCCACAAGCACCTCAAGCTTGCGCGTCTACCATTTCGCCACGACCGCACCGTGGGAATGCGCAGCCGTAGCCGCGCGCCGGCCCCTATAGACCATGCTTAAACTGGCGACAACAGCGCCCGAATGGCGGGTCGAGCCGGGTCTGACGGATTACGAGACCGCGATTGCCACCATGCAGGCACGAATTGCGGCCATAAAGGCGGGGACCGGAGCAGAAATGATCTGGCTGGTCGAGCACCCGCCGCTCTACACCGCCGGCACCTCGGCCAAGCCGGAAGATTTAAAGTTGGGGGATTTAAGGCAAGCCCGCTTTCCCACCCATGCGGCCGGGCGCGGCGGGCAATGGACCTATCATGGTCCCGGCCAGCGCGTGGTGTATTGCATGCTGGATTTGAACACCAAGCACGGGCGCGTCCCGGCGCAGGATGTGCGGGCATTCGTGCACGGGCTGGAGGATTGGATGATCGCCACTTTGGCCGAATTTGGCGTGAAGGGCGAAACCCGCGAAGGCAGGGTCGGCATCTGGGTGGTGAACGGCAAAGCGGAGCAAAAGATCGGCGCGATCGGCGTGCGGGTGAGCCGCGGGGTGAGTTGGCACGGCATGGCGCTGAACGTCCACCCGGACTTGTCGCATTTCTCCGGGATCGTGCCCTGCGGGATCAGTGAGCATGGGGTTACCAGCCTCGCGGCGCTTGGGGTTGCCGCCAGCCTCGCGGAGGTGGATGCGGGTTTGGCTCAAACTTTCAGGCTGGTGTTCGGTTGAAGATTTTTCTGTATGGCACGCTGATCGACCCCGCCGGTTTTGGCTTTTGCGCCGGCCGGCCATCGCGGGCCGAGCCAATGGCGGCGGTGCTGCTGCATTACCGGCGGGTGTTGCTGCGCGGCGCGCGCTATCCCACGCTGCGGCGCGCCCGGGGTCATAAAGTGCAAGGCGTGCTCATGCGGGTGAATGCGGATATGCTGGTGCGGCTGCAAAATTATGAGTCCGATCGCTACCGGCCCATTCGGGTGCGCCTGCTCACGCCAAGCGGGCCGATGCGGGCAATCTGCTTCATGGGCGATGCGGCGACCCTGCGGGATTGGCGCAGCCCGGCCGGCAATAAGATCATGACGCTGCGCTCGCGGAGTTTTTAAATCGTTGCCCTCCCCCATATATCAGCGATGAAATTATCGGTTCTCGACCAGTCCCCAGGCCGCCAGGGGATCGCGCAGGACGAATGCATTCGCGAGACGCTGCAACTCGCCAAGCATTGCGAGGCCCTGGGCTATTCCCGCTACTGGCTCTCCGAACATCATAACACCGATTCCGTCACCGGCAGCGCCCCGGAGATTTTGATGGCGGCAATCGCCGCAACCACCTCGAAAATTAGGGTTGGCAGTGCCGGGATCATGCTGCCGCATTACGCGGCGCTGAAAGTGGCGGAGCAATTCCGGGTATTGGAGGCCATCGCACCTGGCCGGATCGATCTTGGCGTCGGACGGGCGCCAGGCTCCGATGGGCGCACCGCCTTGGCCCTGAACCCCAATGCCGCGAATGCAGCCGATATGTTTCCGGCCCAGCTCAGGGATCTGCAAGCCTGGACCTCGGGCGCTGCCTTGCCAGTAAACCACCCCTTCCGAACCATCAGGGCAATACCGGAAGGCCCCTATGCGCCGGAGATCTGGATGTTGGGGAGTTCCAATTACGGCGCGCAGGTCGGGGCGTATTTCGGCCTGCCCTATTGCTTTGCATATTTTTTCAGCGACGGACGCGGCGCGGAGCAAGCGCTGGAGATCTATCGCGACACCTACCAGCCGAGCCCCCTGAACCCCAAACCACATTCGGCAATCACGCTGGCGGCGCTGGCGGCGGAAACCGAGGAAGAAGCCGATGCGAACTACCTCACCCGCGCGGTGAGCACTGCGATGCGCGAGCGCGGGCAATTTATCGCAATGCCCTCCCCGGCAGCGGCGGCGGCGTTTGAATTCACGCCGGCCGAGCGCGAGCGGGCAGCAAGGATCCGGGAAACCGCGTTATACGGCCGCGCCGGAGATGTGGCTGGGAAAATCCGCAGGTTGGCGGCGGAGCTGCAGGTGGATGAGGTGGTCATCACGACCTTCGCCTTTGATCCGACAATCCGGCGGAAATCCTACAGCCTGCTGGCGCGGGAATTTGGATTGAACGAGGCGTAATACCTAGCCGCGTTGCGTCCGGCCACCCCACCCTAACCCTTCCCACAAGGGGGAGGGGACTCTGAAGTCAACTCCTGAATTCGTGGGCAATGTCTGAACAAATTGCCATATTGCCAAGCGAATATTGAAATGAACGAAGGGGATGGCGACCTTAACTCCCGTACTTATAAGGAGACTTACATGTCGAAATCATTCCGGCTGGCATTGACGCTTGCTACTCTGCTGGGCACGGCGCCATTGCTGGCCGCCTGTCATACGACCGCGGGCGTCGGGCAGGATTTGTCGCAAGGCGGGCACGCGCTGACCAATAGCGCCAATGCCAATGCGCCAAGCAATCCAAACCCGTAATTCGTCCAGAACCAAATAGCAACGCTAACAGATAAGGAAGCATATCATGGATAAAGATCGTGTTGAAGGCTCGGCAAAACAGGCCAAGGGTTCCGTGAAGGAAGCCGTCGGCAAAGCCTTTGGCGACAAGAAGCTGGAAGGCGAAGGTGCTGCCGATAAGGCCGCCGGCAAGGTTCAAAACGCCGTTGGCGGTCTTAAGGATGCCATACGCGACAAAACCCGCTAATCAGCGCGGCGCCTGGTTCGCTTGATCCAGCGCCAGTTGAAGAATTTGGGCGGCGGCCATCTTGTCGATGACCGCCGCTCTTCTTTTGCGGCTCATATCGGCGTCGTGGATTAACACCTCCGTTACTTGGGCAGTGGTCAGCGTCTCGTCCCACATGCAGGCGGGCAGGCCAGTTGCCGACGAGATAGCGTGCGCCCAGTCCCGCGCCGACTGCGCAGCCGGGCCGAATTTTCCGTCCTCGTCCAAGGGCAGGCCGACAATCAGGCCCCCTACCCCTTCCTCCTCCGCAATTGCGCGGATTTCCGCAGCATTATGTGCCAGCTTGGCGCGGTGAATGGTCTCATAGGGCGAGGCGATTCGCCGGTTCACGTCGGACAGGGCAACGCCGATACGCCGCGCGCCGGGGTCCAGCCCCAGCAGCCGCGCCCCGGGGGCAAGGGAGTGAAGCAATTCCGGGAGGTTGAAGAGCGGCATAAGCGCGGTTATGGTCGCAAGAGGCTTAAAACCCAAGGGAAATATAAATGTCGCTCGATACCGCAACGGTTCGCCGGATTGCGAAGCTTGCCCGAATCCGCGTTGACGAAACCGAAATTGCGACCCTGCAAACCGAATTGAACGCCATTCTGGGCTATGTGGAACAGTTGAACGAGGTGGATGTGGCAGGAATCGCCCCGCTTTCCGGTGGCGCCCAGATGGCGATGCGGCTGCGCGCCGACATTGTAACCGATGGCGAAATCGCGGAGAAAATCCTGGCCAATGCACCGGACCGGGAAGGCCGATTTTTTGCTGTTCCGAAAGTCGTAGAATGAGTTTTTTGCCTGAGTTGACCATTGCCGCCGCCCTGGACGGGCTGGCGGCGAGAAGCTTTTCCGCCGTGGAGCTGACCACCGCGCATATTGCGGCGATTGCGGCGCTGGATGGCGAGCTGAACGCCTTCATCACGCAAACCCCGGAACTGGCGCTGGAAATGGCGAAATCAGCCGATGCGGCGCGCGCCAACGGCACAGCCGGGCCGCTTTCCGGCATTCCGCTGGCAATCAAGGACCTGTTCTGTACCGAAGGGGTGCGAACCACCGCCGCAGCCAAGATTCTGGAGCCCTTCGTCCCGCGTTATGAAAGCACCGTAACCGCGCAGTTGAAGGCGGCCGGGGCGGTGTTTCTGGGCAAGGCCAATCTCGACGAATTCGCCATGGGCTCCTCCAACATGACCTCCGCTTTTGGCGCGGTGACAAATCCCTGGCAGCGCGAGGGCAGCGACGCAAAACTCGTGCCCGGCGGCTCCTCCGGCGGCTCGGCGGCGGCGGTGGCCTCCCGGATGGCGATGGGCGCGACAGGTACGGATACCGGCGGTTCGATCCGTCAGCCGGCCTCGTTCACCGGCATTACCGGCATCAAGCCGACCTATGGGCGCTGCTCGCGCTATGGCATCGTGGCCTTCGCCTCCTCGCTGGACCAGGCCGGGCCGATGGCGCGCAGCGTGGAAGATTGCGCGGTTTTGCTGCAAGCCATGTCGGGCTTCGATGCGCGCGACAGCACCAGCGCGGAACGCGTTGTGCCGGATTTCCGGTCTGCGGTGCGGCGCGGCGTGAAGGGCCTGCGCATCGGCGTGCCGGCGGAATACCGGATGGACGGTTTAAGCCCGGAAATAGACGCGCTCTGGACGCGCGGGATTTCCTGGCTGAAGGCGCAGGGGGCGGAAATCATCGACGTGTCACTGCCGCACACCAAATACGGGCTGCCGGTCTACTACATCGTCGCCCCGGCGGAGGCTTCCTCGAACCTGGCCCGCTATGACGGCGTGCGGTTCGGCGCGCGGGTGGATGGCGAGGATTTGATCGACATGTATGAAAAAACCCGCGCCGCCGGCTTTGGCGCGGAGGTGAAGCGGCGGATCATGATCGGCACCTATGTGCTCTCCGCCGGCTATTACGACGCCTATTACCTCAAGGCGCAAAAGGTCCGGGCGCTGATCCTGCAGGATTTTACCCAAGCTTTTGCGAAGGTCGATGTCCTGCTGACGCCAACCGCGCCCTCCGCCGCGTTTGGGCAGGGCGAGAAGATGGATGACCCGGTGACGATGTATCTGAACGACGTGTTCACGGTGCCCGCCTCTCTGGCCGGCGTGCCGGCGATGAGCGTGCCGGCCGGGCTGGACCGCCAAGGTCTGCCGCTGGGCTTGCAGATCATCGGCCGGCATTTCGATGAGGAAACGGTTTTTGCCGTGGGTGCGGCGCTGGAGCAGGCGGCGGGCTTTTCTGCTTTGCCCGCGATTCGCGCCAGGGAGACAGTATAATGGCATATTCTCTGCAGGGCGCGACCGGCGCCTGGGAAATCGTGGTGGGGCTGGAGATCCATGCGCAGGTGATCTCTGAGTCGAAACTGTTTTCCGGCGCCAGCGCCACCTATGGCGGCGAGCCGAACGCGCATGTGAGCTTCGTCGATGCCGGGTTTCCGGGGATGCTGCCGGTGATCAATCAGGAATGTGTGGCGCAGGCGGTGCGCACCGGGCTTGGCCTGCACGCGCAGATCAACCTGACCAGCCGGTTCGATCGGAAAAACTATTTCTACGCCGATCTGCCGAACGGCTATCAGATCAGCCAGTTCGCGCATCCGGTGGTCGGGAC
>JAMFRY010000287.1 GCA_026225015.1 Alphaproteobacteria bacterium | reverse complement strand
CGATGACAGGTTCATATCGGTCTCTCCTCGAAAATTCAGCATCATTGGAAAGACCTGCGCAGCGCGGATTTATTCCCGGCTCGCCCAAAAAACTTCTCTCCCCGCGCGGCATGGAATAAACCTTGGGCCCAACCGGTCTTCTTACATATCCATCGCTTCGTGGTGAGGCCTGGAATTTTTGGAGATTGAAAATGCATAATGCGATTCTGCTTGGCGCCATAATGGTCGGACTTGCGGCGCCTCTCGTTTCTGCCGAAGCTGCGGCGACAAAATCCGCGGCGCCAGCGCAGCCGATCGAAGCTCCCGCCATCACGGCGGCGCCCCAACCGGAGATCCAGCAATTGCAGGACCAAATGCAGGCTCTGCAATCACAGTTACAATGGCTCGATAATGCGGTGCAGACTTCCAGCGCCTATGACCCGGCCGAGCTTGAGAACCTTCCAGCCGGCGGCTGAACCCTGCGGGCCCAAAAAGCGTCAGGCGCCGGACGCTTTTTTCCCCAGGCTTCATTTACCTCGGGCTTCATTTACCTTTGGTTTTCACGGTCAGCCGCAGGCCTTCCGCCACCTGCCGCGCACTGGCCCGCACGGTTGCCGACAGCTCGGCCAGGCTTTCCACACTCCAGCCTTCCTTGATGCACAGGGCGACGATGGCGTGGCGAAAGCCCCCATCGGCCCCGAGAATCGGCGAGGCGACGATATACACGCCGTTGATGTAATTGCCGTCATCCACTGCGCAACCAGCCTCGCGCACGCTGGCCACCTCATGCAGCCATTCCTCGTAGTCCGGCGCGCGGTGCCAGCGCAGCCTTTCGAACTGCGCCTTCATTTTGCGCGGGCTTAAATTGGAATAGGCCGCCACGCAGCGGCCGGTGGCGCTCACCAAAGCCGGAAAGCGGCTGCCGAGATCGACCTGCAAGCGGATCGCATTCGGCGAGTTGGACTTCGCCGTTACGACATAATGATCCGGCTCCGAAATACTCACGGCAAAGGCGGTGACGAGAAATTTCCGCACGATTTCATCGAGGTAAGGCTGCGCCTGATCGGCAATACTGTCGCGCAACGCCGTTTTCGCCAGGCGCAGGATTTCCAGCCCCAAGCCGTATCGCTTGGTCGCCGGGTCGAATGCCACCATCCCCTCATTTGCGAGCGCCCGCAAAATATGCAGGCATGTGCTGGGAATGATGTCCAGATCGCGGGCAATCTGGTTGACGCCGAGTGGAATCGGCGAACTGCTCAACAGCCGCAGCATGGCCACGGCGCGCACCACGGCCGGCACGGAAACCTCTCGTACGGAAGGGTTTTTTGGCTGGCCGGCGTCGTTCAACAGTACCGCCGGGCGCCAAAGTTACTCATACCATTTGCTCATTCCAGCCCCTCTCTAGCCGATAACGGCTTGGCCTTGTAGGATATTTCGCGGATTCATGTCGTAAAATATGCCTCAACCGATCCGCCGCGGCGCCGCATCCCGCATTCCGGGATTGTGCCTATAAAACGACTCTTGTGGTTGTACAATTTTTCGTCTAGCCTCCGCGCATCTTGCGGCGCTTTGATTGGGGATAATGTGCAAAAATCCATGGCTTGTGCTGAACTATCGCGCCACCGCACGGATCTGCCGCCAAAATGACCGTTCTCTCCACGCTCGCGGACCCTGCGAGCGATGCTTATCAGGCAAATAGCGCGCATCATCTGGCCTTGGTTGATGAACTGCGCCGGCACATCGCAACCGCTGCGCTGGGCGGCTCGGCGGCTTCGCGGGAGAGGCATGTCGCACGCGGCAAGCTTCTGCCACGCGACCGCGTGCATCGGTTGCTCGATCCCGGCTCGCCTTTCCTGGAAGTTGGCGCGTTGGCCGCGAACGGCATGTATAACAATGAGGCGCCGGGCGCGGGCATGATTACCGGCATCGGCAGGGTGAAAGGGCGCGAGGTGATGATCGTCGCCAACGACCCGACCGTGAAGGGCGGCGCCTATTACCCGATGACGGTAAAAAAACACCTGCGCGCCCAGGAAATCGCCGCCGAGAACCGTCTGCCCTGCATCTATCTCGTCGATTCCGGCGGCGCCAACCTGCCGCACCAGGCGGAGGTGTTCCCGGATCGCGACCATTTCGGCCGCATTTTCTACAACCAGGCGCAGATGTCTTCGAACGGCATTGCGCAGATCGCCTGCGTGATGGGCAGCTGCACCGCCGGCGGGGCCTATGTGCCGGCAATGTCGGATGAATCCATCATCGTGCGCAACCAGGGCACCATCTTCCTGGCTGGCCCGCCATTGGTGAAAGCCGCCACCGGCGAAGAAATCTCCGCCGAGGAACTGGGCGGCGCCGAGACCCATGGCCGCAAATCCGGCGTGGTTGACCATGTCGCGGAAAATGATGAGCATGCTTTGCTGCTCACCCGCGAAATCGTCGCCCGGCTGAACACGGTAAAAGCGCCGGATATCGACATCATTGCCCCGACGCCGCCCAGGCTCGACCCGGCGGAGCTGTACGGCATTATCCCGAAGGATGTCCGCGCCCCCTATGACGTGCGCGAAGTCATCGCCCGCATCGTCGATGGCTCGGAATTGCACGAATTCAAGCGTCTCTACGGCGCCACTTTGGTTTGCGGCTTTGCCCGCATCTGGGGCGTACCGGTGGCGATTCTGGCCAATAACGGCGTGCTGTTTTCCGAAAGCGCGGTAAAGGGCGCACATTTCATCGAACTCGCCTGCCAGCGCCGTATCCCGCTGCTGTTCCTGCAGAATATCTCCGGCTTCATGGTTGGCGGCAAATATGAGGCGGAAGGCATCGCCAAAAACGGCGCCAAGCTCGTTACCGCCGTCGCCACCGCCACGGTGCCGAAAATCACCGTGCTGATCGGCGGCAGTTTCGGCGCCGGCAATTATGGCATGAGCGGCCGCGCCTACTCCCCCCGCTTCCTCTACACTTGGCCGAACGCTCGCATCTCGGTAATGGGCGGCGAGCAGGCCGCATCCGTGCTCGCCACCGTGCATCGAGACGCTGGCAAATGGACCAAAGAACAGGCCGAGGCCTTCAAAGCCCCGATCCGGCAGAAATACGAAGATGAAGGCAACCCGTACTACGCCACCGCCCGGCTCTGGGATGACGGGATCATCGACCCCGCGCAAACCCGCGACGTGGTTGGCCTCGCCCTCTCCGTCACGCTGAACGCGCCGATCCCCAAGGAGCCGCGTTTCGGCCTGTTCAGGATGTGATTTCCATGTTCTCCTCCGTCCTCATCGCCAACCGCGGCGAAATTTCCCGCCGCATCATCCGCACCGCCTCGCGTCTCGGGTTACGCACCATCGTGGTGTATTCCGAAGCCGACGCCACGGCCCCATTCGTCCGCGAGGCCGATGAAGCAATTTGCATCGGCCCGGCCGCCGCGCGCGAGAGCTACCTCGTCCAATCCAAAATCCTCGATGCCGCCAGAGCCAGCCATGCCGCCGCGATCCATCCCGGCTACGGCTTCCTCTCCGAAAACGCCGAATTCGCCGAAGCCGTCCAAGCCGCAGGCCTCATCTGGATCGGCGCCCCGCCCGCCGCCATCCGGGCCATGGGCGCCAAGGACGCTGCCAAGCAACTGATGCAGCAGGCCGGCGTGCCGGTAACGCCGGGATATATGGGCGATAACCAAACCCCCAGCCACCTGCACGAGGCCGCGGATGCGATCGGCTACCCCGTGCTCATCAAGGCGGTCGCCGGCGGCGGCGGCAAAGGCATGCGCCGCGTCAACGCGACTGAGGAATTCGCCGAAGCCCTGGCAAGCTGCCAGCGCGAAGCCAGCGCCTCCTTCAGCAATGACCGCGTGCTGATCGAAAAATACATTTTCGCGCCGCGCCACATCGAAGTGCAGGTGTTTGGCGACACCCATGGCAACGCCGTGCATCTCTTTGAACGCGATTGTTCGCTGCAGCGCCGCCACCAGAAGGTGATCGAGGAGGCCCCTGCCCCCGGCATGGATCAGGCCACCCGCGAAGCCCTCTGCGCCGTTGCCGTTAAAGCCGCGAAGGCGGTAAACTATGTCGGCGCCGGTACCATCGAGTTCATCGCCGATGCCTCGGAAGGGCTGCGCCCGGACCGCATCTGGTTCATGGAAATGAATACGCGTTTGCAGGTGGAGCATCCGGTGACGGAGGCGATTACCGGCCAGGACCTGGTGGAGTGGCAACTGCGCGTCGCCGCCGGTGAAAAACTGCCGAAAACCCAGGAGGAACTCCGCATCACCGGCTGGGCGATGGAAGCCCGGCTATACGCCGAAAACCCCGCAACCGGCTTCCTGCCCTCCATCGGCAGGCTGGAACATCTGCGCTTCCCATCAGGTTTGCGTATCGATACCGGCGTGGACGAAGGCGGCGAGGTCTCGCCCTACTACGACCCGATGATCGCCAAGCTGATCGTCCACGCCCCCACCCGCGAAACCGCCGCTGGCTTGCTTGCAGCCGCCTGCGGGAGCGTGCAGGTGTGGCCGGTGAAGACCAATGCCGGATTTTTGCATCGCACCGCCGGCGATGCCGATTTCATTGCCGGCAATATCGATACCGGCTTCATCGAACGCCATGCCGATCGTCTGATCCCCGGCACCGAACCCTCGACCGCCATTGAACAAGCCGCTGCCCGGCTGGTTCTGCCCATGGACCGCAACGACCCCTGGACCGCGCTCACCGGTTTTCGTATCGCCGCACCGGATGATCCGCGCATTGCCGTGGAAATCAGCGACAGCACCAAGCTGGTCTCCCTTGATCCCATCACCCAAGCCGCCGCCAGTGTAACGATCGGCGGGAGCAAAATCCTGTTTTTGAATGGGGAAGCCTGGCCATACGGCCTGGAGCGCGCCGAGCACGCCACCGGCGGCGCGAGCGCCGATGGCGCCATCCTCTCGCCGATGCCCGGCCGTATCATCTCGGTGAATGTTAGGGCTGGCACGCAGGTGGTGAAGGGCCAGAAATTGCTGGTGCTGGAGGCGATGAAAATGGAGCAGCAATTGCTGAGCCCCTTCGACGGCGTCGTGAAAACCCTCAACGCAAAGCTTGACGCCCAGATCGCCGAAGGTGTTCTACTCGTGCTGATCGAAAAGGAGCATTGATTTGGCCGGCCGGTATTTTGAGGATTGGAATATCGGCGATAAAATCGAGCACGAAATCCGCCGTACCGTTACCGAAACAGATAACCTGCTGTTCTCCGCCATGACCTATAATCCGCAGCCGCTGCATATCGACGCGGAATTCGCCAAAGCCAGCGAGTTCGGCCAGATACTCGTCAACGGCACCTTCACCTTCGCGCTGATGGCCGGCCTGTCCGTTGGCGAGACCACGCTCGGCACGCTGGTCGCCAATCTGGGCTACGACAAATTGGTGATGCCCAAACCCGTATTCATCGGCGATACCCTGCGCGCCACCACGGAAATTGCCGAGTTGAAGGAATCCCGCTCGCGCCCCGGCGCCGGCATCGTTACGTTCAAGCATGAAATGCTCAACCAGCGGGGCGAAATCGTCTGCCAATGCCTGCGAACCGCCTTGGTGAAACGCAAAGCCGCATGAGACTCCGCTCGCTGCTCTTCGTCCCCGGCGACCGGCCGGAGCGGATGGAAAAAGCGTATTTCTCCGGCGCCGATGCGCTGATCCTCGATCTGGAGGACAGCGTCTCCGCCAGCAACAAACCCGCGGCGAGGCAGGCTGTCGCCGAATTCCTCGCCACGGCCAAGCGCAGGTTGCCCTTGTTTGTCCGCATCAACCCGCTCGATGGCGGCCTGGCCGATGCCGATCTGCAAGCCGTGCTAAACGCCGCGCCAGACGGCATCATGCTGCCGAAAGCCGAAGGCGCCAAATCCCTGACCGAGCTCGATCGGCGGCTGAACGCACTTGGCAACGCAGAAGCCCGCATCTTCGCACTTGTCACCGAAACGCCCGCCGCCATCTTCCAGATCGGCAGCTATGGCGGCGTCACCCCCCGCCTCTGCGCGTTGAGCTGGGGCGCCGAAGACCTTCCCGCCGCGATCGGCGCCACCACCGCCCGCGAAGCCGATGGCAGCTACACCCCGCCCTACGAACTCGCCCGCTCCCTTACCTTATTTGCTGCGCACGCCGCCGGCGCCGCCGCCCTCGAGACCGTGTTCCCCGACTTCAAAAATCTCGACGGGCTGAGCGCCTACGCCATACGCGGGCGCCGCGACGGCTTCACCGGCATGATGGCCATTCATCCCAGCCAGATTCCCATTATCAACCATGCCTTTACGCCATCAGAGGCCGAAATCGCCCACGCCCGGCGGGTGGTGGACGCCTTCGCCGCCAATCCCGCCGCCGGCGTGCTGCAGCTCGACGGCAAAATGATCGACTATCCGCATCTGAAGCAGGCAAAGCGGATTCTCGCGCTGCTATAGACCCATCGGCCACACTACTTTTTTTTCGGGCTAGCGCATCGAGCGGCCATGAATTGGTAACTTTTTGCGTCCAATCAGGCGAAATGTTATCAAGCTCCGGCCAAGCTCACCCGCCGGCAAAGAACACTCAGGTTACTGAATGTGGACTTTGTGTTATACCTGCAGCGCTTTCCGGCGATGTAGGAATGGGCGTTATGCACGACCAAGCCAAGGCAGCGGTTGCAAAATACCGCAGACGTAGTTTGACAGAAGTGTTCCCCTCCAACGTTAACATGAGATTAACGCGCAGCCTCTATTTTGCCTGCGCGATTGCCATCATCCTGCTGGCCGGCGATTATGCACAGGCGCAGGAGGTAAATTACAGCGCCCTTGAGCAGGTATTCGGCGAACCCGTAACCACCTCGGTGACCGGATCGCCGCAGACGGCAAGCCAGGCGCCGGCGGACATGCAGATTATAACGGCTGACGACATCCGCCGCTCGGGCGCCACCAACATTCCCGATATCCTCAATTTCGTCGCCGGCATCGACGTGCGAGATTATGGCGCGCTCGATGGCGAGGTTTCGATCCGTGGCTTCAGCCAGCCTTTCAATCCGCGGCTGCTGGTATTGATCAATGGCCGCCAGGTATATCTTGATACTTATGGTTATGTTGCCTGGCAGGCACTGCCAGTGCAACTTTCCCAGATCCGGCAGATCGAAATCGTAAAAGGCCCAGCCTCGGCCTTGTACGGCTTCAACGCCGCCAGCGGCGTTATCAACATTATCACCTACGACCCTCTGACCGACAAAACCAACGTCGCCAACGTGACACTCGGCACCGACGGAACACTGGCCGGCTCGCTCGTCAGCACCATCAACGATCCCGGCAAGGGGGGTGTAACCGTCTCGCTGGGTGGGCTCAAAACCAATGAATATTCCAGCGCTGCCGCCACTTCCTTCGACCAGATATATGCCCGGCCGCATTACGGAAACTTCAATCTCGATGGCAGGTGGAAGCCGACAAGCAGCACTGAGGCGACGCTTGAAGTGACGCGCAGCAGCAGTGCCAGCGTGGAGAAATTGCCGACCTATAATTACGG
>JAMFRY010000286.1 GCA_026225015.1 Alphaproteobacteria bacterium | reverse complement strand
GGTCACCGCGAACTTCATGCGGTAGATCACCGCGTCCAGCCGGCGCTCCAGAAGCTCGATGAGGTTCTCGCTGGTATCACCCTTCCGGCGCACCGCTTCCTCGTAATATTTGTAGAAGGTCTTTTCGCTGATATTGCCGTAATAGCCCTTCAGCTTCTGTTTGGCCATCAACTGCACCCCGTAATCGGAGGGCTTCTTGCGGCGCTGGCCGTGCTGGCCGGGGCCGTATTCGCGCTTGTTGATGGGCGACTTGGCCCGGCCCCAAAGGTTTACGCCCAGGCGGCGGTTGATCTTGTACTTGCTCTCGGTGCGCTTGGTCACGGCGCTTGCCTTTCTTGTTAAAATTCCGCCGATAGTCTCTTCCTGAACAACAGGAAGAGCGGGCGCAGGCCACCACGGCCTGTCCACGTTCCCGGCAACATGGCTGCTCCCTAGAGGCCCGCCGGCGCCAAGTCAACCGGCCGGCGCCAGTGTTGCGCGATAGCTACCAGGTTCAGCGTCAATTCGCAGGTGTTTGGCGGGAGCAGAATCTCGCCGCTGCTGCTCATCCATATTCCTGTATCGCCGGGCGCTTGGCGGTACCATCCCGCCCCCAGCGCCAGGCGTTGGCGTTTGGCGCGGGGTTGGCGCAGGCACAGGGCCAGCTCGCGCCGGTCATCGGAATCCGGATCGGTTTCGGCCGGCGCCGCGCCGCGGGCATGGAGCAACAGCCGGCCGGAATGCGGCGGGAGGTCAAACCGCGCGGTAAGCAACGCGCGGTTCCGGCGAAGCTGCGGCGTGAGGGTCGCTTCGCCGGCGATTGCGCGCAGCTCCGGCTCCGCCGCCACGGAAAACCCGGCGCGGAGCAAAAATTCATGCAGGCGGCGGCGGATGCGCGCCAGTTTTGCGCCGCCGGTGACCAGTTGGGCGCAGGGCCGGGTTGCACTGCCCCGTACCCCCTGCTCCTGCTGAAATTGGCCGCGATTGCCGGTATCGAGATAGCTCTCCACCGGCAGGCCTTCGGCCATCAGCACGTCATGCCGGTCCAGCTCGATGTGGTAATAGGTGACGGCGGCGCGCCGCTCGCGCAGGATGGTCGCGCCGTTGACCAGATGCATCACCGGCACCAGCACATCCTCGATGAACACCGCATGCGAGGGGGAGAGCCGAACCGCCCGGCTTGGGATTCCCGGCCCCATCGCGCTGGGGAGCACCAGCACGGGCCGCAATTCCTGGCGGGCCCGAGCCCCAAGTTCCACATTGCGGCGGCCGATCCAGCGCACCGCCCGGCGGATACCCAGCCGGGTGATGATGGGATCGCCCGGCTTGAACGCCTCCACCGCTACATAGCCGTTCGGCGTCAACAGCCGCGTGCCGCCGGCGAAACAGGCCATTTCGCCGCCCAAAGTGAGCAGCGCGCCGCCATCGCCATCCGGGAGGATAGTAAGCGGGGGTTGGCTGGCGGCGATGCCCAAAGCGAAACTGTTGCTTCCGGCCGCGCTGATCGTGCCACCCGCATAGGTCACCAGGCTTGGCGCAACACCGATGAGGTCGATGACATCACCGGCCAGCATCCCGGCCACGGCGCTGGAATCCGCGACGAAATCGTTCACTGTCAACACCGCGCCGGCGCCGGCGAAGTTTATTTCTCCGCCCGCGGCGCCCTGCAGCAGGTCGAGCGCCGCCGAGCCGGCAATGATAATGCTGCCGCCATTGCGCAGCGTCACATTGCCATTCAGCGTCAGCAGGCCGCCACTGGCGAGAATCTCTCCGCCATCCAGCAGGATTTTCGCGCCGGCGCCATCTGCTTCCAGCGTGCCGAAACCGGAAACTATCCCAGCTCCGGCAATGGTTGCGGCCGATGCCTGGAGACCGCCGCCCGCCAGCGTGACGCCGGTATCGGCCAGCAGATTGCCTCCCAGAAGCAGCACGCCTTGGTCAAGCACGCTGCCGCCCAGCGCGTTCAGCCCGAAAGCGCTCAACGCGGCGCCCTGCCCCAGGGTAAGCGCGCCGCCGGTGGCGATGATCGCGCTGCTGAGTCCGCTTAACGTGGCATCGCCGCCGAGCGTGAGCTGGCCGGCCAGAACCAGCGCCTGCGCGGTTGCCTGCGCGGCGTTTTCAAGCAACAGCGTGCCGGAATCCAGCAAGCCGCCAAAAGCGATCGAGGCGCCGCCATTGGCGGTAAATGTGCCGGCGGCGCCGATCGTGGTGGCGTTGGCGCTTAAAATCCCGCTGACATCCAGCCGGGAGGTGGCCGCCTGCCCCACCAGCAAACCGCCCGCCACGCTGAGCGCGCCGGTGATCTCGGCGGCGCTGCCTGAAGCCGCCGAATTGCCGCCCAGCACGAGATTGGCGTTGGCTACGAAGTCCGAGGTAACAATCCCAAGCGTACCGGCGCCGCCTGCGTCACCGATAGTCGCATCGCCGCCCAGCGTCACATGCGCGCTTGCGTCAAAAATGGCGCTGCCGCCAACATCCACGATCAAGGCCGTGCCGCCGATACCGCTTGCCGCCAGGACATCGGCAAAATCCGCCGCACCCGAAACGCTTAATTCTCCCGGCGCGGCCGATTGCGTGACCAGAATCATGCTTGCCGTTGAACCGCTGAAAATCGCGGTCTGCTCGGCGGTTGGCGGAGTGGCAAATCCGATGACTGTGCCGCCCGGTTCGATCGTGATTGGAACACTGCTGGAAAGCCCTGCGAGCAGGCCGGTATTGCCGGTGGCGACCAGCGCATCGGCGGTGGCTGACAGCCCGGCGGTGTAGGTGATTTGGGAAAGCAGATTGTTCAGCGCGGTTGGACTTGCGGCGGTGAGCACAAGCTGCGTTGCCGGCGTTACCGTGCCATAGGATAGGTCTCCGGCATTGACGGCCAGGGTCAGCGTGAGGCTCTGGGTTGTCCAGCCCGGCGGCAGCATTTGCAGGCCGAGCAGCTTTTGTCCCACGCCTGCGCTGGCTTCGATTTGGCCGGCGCTGAAACTGCTTCCGCCGATGAATAATTCAGCGGCATTTTGCAGGCCGACCTGCGCGTCGCCTTGCCCATCCACACCCAAAGCGAGCGTGGTTCCCGCCGGGATGGGCGCGTGCAGCGTAACCTGCTCGACCTGGCTGGCGCTGTTGCGCCCCGTTACCACGAAGGACTGGCTGGTGATATTGGACAGGCTGAGGCCGGTGAGCCCCGGAAAAACCAGCCGGTCGCCGGGCGCGAAGCCGGTGATGGTGCCGTCGAATATCTGCGGGTCGTTGATGACGATGACGCCACCATCCTGGGCGAGGCTATCTGCGAAGCCGCCGATGATCGGCGCCACGCCGTAGTCCGAGCCGAAAGCGAGCGTGACCGAGCTATCCAATGTAAGCTGCGGCTCCAAACCGAGCACCCCGCCGCCATCGACCTGCACCTGCGCGCCGCCGCCGATGCTGCCCGCCGCCAGCAGCAGGGTATCGCCGCCGGCCGCCAGCACGGTGCCGGCTCCAGTCAGGATTCCGGAATCGGCGGCAACCAGACGCCCGCTTCCGGTGAGCACGGCACCAGCGGCCAGGCTCACTTCCGGCTGGTCCGGGGTCTGGGCGTTGCCGCCGGCGATCAGCGTGCCGGCGAAATCCAGCAGGCCTTGCGAAGCGATGGAGATGTCGCCGCCGAATGTCGCGTTATCGGCAAAAATCCCGGTCCCGCCGAGGTTCAGGGAACCCGCCGCGATGGCGCCGAAATCGACGCTGGTGCCGCTCAAGGAAAGCTGGCCCGGCAATTCCAGGGTTCCGGTGGTGGGGATGAAGATGCCGCCGCTCACTACAGGGTTCGTCGCTTGCGCATTGAATGGATCCGGCCGGTCACAAACGGAGAACTATACAATTTTAACGGGTTTCGCCAATCAAAATTAACAACCTTAAAATTTAGCCAAAATCGGCCGCGCCCGTAAATTTGAGTTTTTCCTGCAAACCCCGGATAAGGCGCGGATGATCCCCGCCGGCCGGTCCTTGCGCGTTATTGGCGACGTGCACGGCGATACCAAGGCCTTCGCCATCGCCGCCGATACCGAGCACTTCATCATTCAGCTTGGCGATCTGGTGGATGACGGTCCCGATACGCCGGGAACCCTGGAGATCATGTTCCGCTTGATCGACGAGCAGCGCGGCCTGTTCCTGCTCGGCAACCATGAGTTCAAACTGCTGCGCGCCTTGCGGGGGGATGCGATCCAAAGATCGGACCGGGTTGAAAAAACCCTCTCTGAACTCTCACCCGAATTGGCGGCGCGCGCCGGGTTGGAGATCACGCGGGCGCCGGGATGGGTTGCATCCGGCAAGCGGTTTTTCGTGCATGGCGGCTTTCATCCGGCGATGCTGGTTGAGCCGCCGCCGGAATTTCCCTCAGGCCGGCCGGACGGGCTGTTGGCGCGGGCGATTTACGGCCAGACCACCGGGCGGGTGACCGGCGCCGGCAGGCCGGAGCGGGTGCTCAATTGGGTCGATGACGTACCAAGCGGCATCACGCTGTATTGCGGGCATGACCGGCGCAGCACCGATGGAAGGCCGCTGATCAAAACCGGTGCGAAAGGCGGAAAAGCGGTGTTCCTGGATACGGGTGCGGGCAAAGGCGGGCATTTGTCGTGGATTGATCTTCAGGCCTAACGATCCGTATAGCCGCCGATGACCGGCAAAATTTCGCCGGTAATAAATCGCGTGAAGCCGAATCAATATGGGGGCAATTATTGTAAAAACGGATTGCTGCGCCGCTCCGCGCCGAGGCTGGAGCCGATGCCGTGGCCGCAGATAAAAACATAGTCATCGCCTAAAGGCAGCAGTTTTTCGGTGATGGCGGAGATCAGGGCGTTATGGTCGCCATAGGGCATATCCGTGCGGCCGACGGAGTTGCGGAACAGCACATCGCCGACCACCGCGAATTTCTCGGCGTGGTTCACAAAAACCAGATGGCCCGGCGTATGGCCGGGGCAGTGCAGAACGGCGAATTCATGGCCGCCCATGGTAATGGTTTCACCCTCTTCCAGCCAGCGATCGGGGGTAAAAACCTTGGCCTCCATGCCGTAACGCGCACCTTGTTTCGCGAAATCGGCGATTAGCGGTTGATCGCGCCGATCGGGACCCATGATCGGAATGTTCAGCGCCGCAGCCAGGTCAGCCGCGCCGCCGGCATGGTCCAGATGGCCATGGGTGATGAAAATGGTTTCGACGGTGACGCCCGCTTCATGGATGGCCTGAAGAATTCGGGGAATATCGCCGCCGGGATCGGTGATGGCGGCTCTTTTGGAATCCCCATCCCAGATCAGTGCGCAGTTTTGTTGGAGCGGCGTTACCGGGATGATTTGTATGTTGAGCTTACCCATCCTCTTCTTTCTCAAGCGGCGCAATTCGGTCCTGACCTTGTCGAGCGCGGGCGCCCAGCGCTTGAAGCGTAAGGGCAAGTTGGCTGGATGGCAATTGGTGCTTTAAAAGCCAAGGTGTCGTTTAGGGAGAATGACATTATGACTGCTTCGGAAAAAGTTGATCAGTTGATTGCCGGAATCACGGACTGGCGGGGCGAAGTGTTTGCCGCGATTCGTAGAATTATTTTGGCGGCAGACCCGGGAATTGTCGAGGAATGGAAATGGATGGGCAGCCCGGTATGGTCACGCGACGGGCTAATTGCTGTGGCCAATGCCCATAAGGGCAAAGTGAAACTAACCTTTGCCTATGGGGCAAAACTGCCGGACCCGGACAAGCTGTTCAACGCCGGGCTGGAGGGCAATGCGCGGCGGGCAATCGATTTTATTGAGGGCGACAAGGTTAATGCGACAGCGCTGACAACGCTGGTGCGGTCGGCCGTGGCCTATAATCAGTGCAGGAAGAAAATATCGAAAGAGGGGCGCAAAACAGCAAAGAAAAATTGAAAACTCTGGTATCCTTCAGAAGTCTTGACCAGCCGCACCACGCCAGCCCCAGCCGGTGCTGATCGATGAACTGGACGATGGAAATCAGCTCTTCCAGCTTGTTTTCCAACGGCGTGCCGGTCAGCACGATCGCATAGGCGCTGTCGATACGTTTTAGAGCGCGGGCCGCGACCGTGTTCCAGTTCTTCACCCGTTGCGCTTCATCGACGATGACCAGCTCGGGCGCCCATTCGGCGATCAGGTCGAGATCGGGTTTGAGCTTCTCGTAATTCGTGATCTTGCAGAAATTGTCCAGGGCGTATTTCTTCTGCCGCAACGCCCGGCCGCCGCTGATCACATGCGCGGCATTTTCACCTTCCCGCCCCGAGAAGCGGGCAATCTCGCTTTGCCACTGATATTTCAGCGAGGTGGGACAAACGACCAGCACTCTTGAGACG
>JAMFRY010000285.1 GCA_026225015.1 Alphaproteobacteria bacterium | reverse complement strand
CGGCCGGCGACATCCCGGCTCAGCAACTGCAAATTGCCGGAGATGATTTGCAGCAGGTTGTTGAAATCATGCGCGACGCCGCCGGTGAGTTGGCCGATCGTCTCCATTTTCTGCGCCTGGACCAGCTTCGCCTCGGCTCGCCGGCGCTCATCGATCTCGGCGATCACCCTGGCTTCCAGCCCTTCGTTCAACTGCCGCAGCTTCTCCTCGGCCGCCTCGCGGTTGCGCACCTCCAGCGTCAGGCTCTCCGCCTGCTCGCGCAAGGCCGCCTCGGCGGCGCGCTGATGGGTGATGTCGGTATGCACGCCGATCCATTCCAGAATCTCGCCGCTTCCATCCAGGATCGGCAAAGCGCGGATGGCGAAATTGCGCCAGAAACCGTTTTTCTGGCGTACCCGGTGCTCGAACACGAACATGGATTTCTGCGCCACGGCGCGCTGCCAGGCCGCGATCGTCGGCTCGCGATCCGCGGGATGGACCGAAGCCGACCAGCCATAGCCTTGATATTCCTCAAAACGCTGCCCGGTCAGCCCGGCCCAGCCCGGCTGCTCGCCCAGCATCCTGCCATCCGCCGAATTGGTCCAAAGCACGCCATGCACCGCATCCATGGCGGTCCGGAACCGGCGATTGCTCTGCTCAAGCGCGGCCTGGCGCAGGGCGCGCTCCTCGATATCGATGGCGAGGATATGGGTGCCGGCGACAGCGCCATCCGGGCCGATATCCGGAATATAGCGAATATCACAGCGCCGCGCCGGGCCATCCCGAAACGGCAACAGCACTTCGACCGAAAATGCCTCACCAGCCAGCGCGCGATCAATCGCCGGACGCCGATCCTGGAAGAGCTTTTCACCCAGCGCAACCGGCAGGGAATTGCCGATCAAGGTTGCCTGGGGGATGCCGAACCAATCCTCATAAGCGCTGTTGGCGAACCGGTAGATATAGTTGCGGTCGAGATAGGAGATCAGCATCGGCGCCGCATCGGTAATCCGCCGGAGTTCGGATTCGCGCGCTGCCAGTTTGCGTTCCGCATCGACGCGCTTGCTGTTATCGATGATGGTGCACATCACCCCGCCAACGCGGCCGCTTTCGTCATAGACCGGCGTATAGAACAGGTCGAGGATCAGGGTTTCCGGTCCGTGCGGACGGTGAAACAGGATCGGCTGGTCGTGATGCGCGACGATCTCGCCTTGCATGCCAGCTTTAAGAATGGGCAGGTTCCATTCCCATAATTCGGGAAAAGCGGTCGCTACCGGCATGCCCATGATCGCCGGGTGCCGCTCGCCCGCGACCCCCCTGTAGCTGTCGTTATACAGCGTGATGTGGTCTTCACCCCACATCAAAACCTTCGCTACAGGCGAATTGACTATGTTGGAAACGGTGGCGCGCAAGGCGGCCGGCCAGCGATCAACCGGCCCGAGCGGCCCGGCGCTCCAATCCCGCTTACGGATCAGCGCGCCACATTCGCCCCCGCCGGCCGGCCAGCCAGATTGCGGCGCTGGCCGCGTTTGCGGCCCGCCGCTCGCTAACGGGCCGCGCAGCAATTTCAGGGCAGTACGAATAACCTCGCTGGCATTGCCGTAATCACCCGAGGCGAGGCATTCATTAATAAAGCCATCAAGCTCCGGCGTCAGCGAAATGTTGCGGGACACCCGAATGACTGGCATTGCTCAATCTGCGAGCGGCCGGCCTGTGTGTCAATGAATGGCACATTAATTCCGCCGACCATTTGCGTTGGGTTGTCTTACAACATTCTTCAACTGGGCAGTCACTGTCAATACCGCCAGCCGCGCATCGTAGTGCCCGCGTCACAGCTCACAATCTCGCAATTGATGAAGGATGCCGCGTCGGAGGCAAGGAACAGGCTCAAATCCACGATATGCTGGATGGTGCCATGCCGCTTGAGCAGCTGCATTCCCTGCACCCGCGCATAGGTCTCCGCCGGAAGGCTATCCTTGCTCGCCGGCGTCTCCATGATTCCGGGCGCCACCGCGACAACCCGAATATCATCCTTGCCAAAGGTATGGGCCATGCCGAGCGTCATCGCATTGAGCCCCTGCTTGGTCAGGCCATAGGCGTTGGCGGGGATGAAGCTGGCGGAAGAGGTCTGGTTGATGATCACGCCGCTCGCCTTGGCCAAAGCGGGCTGCAGCGCCTGCCCCAGAAACAGCGGCGCCAGCGTGTTGACGGAAAAATACAGCAACCATTTTTCCTGGGATATCGTCTCGATCGGCTGATGGATCTCGCCATAGGCGATCCCTGCATTGTTCAGCAGCACGTCGATGCGCTCATGCAAACAGAGGATTTCCGCCCCGAAGGATTTTATCTCGGCTTCCACCGCGAGATTGACCCCATGTGTCGAGCTGGTAATGCCCTCCTTGTCCAGCAGTTCCGCGGTCTCCTTCAGTCTTGCCTCCGCGCTGTCCACCAGGATCAGATGCGCGCCTTCCCGGCCGAATCCCTGCGCCAGCCCTCTGCCCAATCCGCCAGCGGCGCCGGTGACCACTACGTTGTGACCCTCAAAGCGTTTTTCCATGTGCGTCTCCATTGTTAAGTCATTTTGGCTTGTTGCCGGCGGCCATGGCGGCCAGCGCATCCCGGCGAGGCATGGCGAGCAAGTGCTCGAATAGTTTTTGATAATGTGTGCTGGCAAAAAAAATTGGCCCATTGGGCAGATTTTCCAGCGACAAAAGCGCCACCTCATCCGGCGACATCACATTCGACATTTGGCTTGCTTGCATGCCGGCGCGCCCCAGCGCCTCGGTATCCGTGGCGCCGGGGCAGACGGTCAGCACGTCGATGCCTTCCGGCGTCAGTTCGCCCCAGAGCGCCTCGCCCAGCCGGAGCACAAAGCCCTTGCTGGCGGAATAGGCGGCCGAAAACGGCATGCCTAGCATCGCCTCGATCGAGCTGATGAGCAGAATTCCGCCGCGCCCCCGGCTGCGCAAGCGGGGAATGAACCCCTGAGTCAACAGCATCGGCGTATGGCAGTTCACCATCAGCAGGTCGGTCAAGCCGGAGGGCGGCTGTTCACCGTGGCCGCCCTTCAGCGCAAACCCGGCATTGCTCACCACCAGCCCGATTTCCAGCGAGGCCGTCGCCGCCAATATCTGCGCGGCGGCCGTCGCCTCCGCCAGGTCGATCTGGCAAACCTGCACCTGAACACCGTGCCGGTTGGTAAGCTCGGCCGCCAATGTTTCCAGCCTTTCAATGCGGCGGGCCACCAGCACCAGGTCCAGTCCCGATGCCGCCAACGCTTCCGCAAATGACTTTCCAATGCCGGACGACGCCCCGGTTACCAGTGCTTTGGGTCCATATTTCTCGAAAAACGCGCTTTGAGTCGCCACGCCGGTTCCCCGGTTTTGGTT
>JAMFRY010000284.1 GCA_026225015.1 Alphaproteobacteria bacterium | reverse complement strand
TTCGACCTCAGTAAATTACAAACTCATGCCAAGACCGCATCCACAATGTGGAATGCCGTGCTCGCCGCATGAAGAACAATCGAAACATAACGCAGCATCAACCAAATTGAAAATTTGCACCAGAACCCTTTGGATCGGGACGACAATACGGCATTCGGGTCACGTCCACTTTGAACCATTTTGGTTGGCTGGATTGCGACCGGAATCCGTGGCTGCATTGGCCAGTATTCGCATTGGCGTTACAATTTCGACAAAATGAGGGTATACATTATTGTTAGAATCCAGGAGAGACATGGCGCCATCTTGGACAAAACTGCGTAATCTTTGCGCCTGAATACCACATATTCAGGATCAAAAAGGGCCGGCAAAGTGAGTAATTTATGTTCTCGGCCTATAACAGGAGTGCGCCATGAAGTTTCTCCCGATTCTCGCCGCGATGTGCTGCATGGCGGCGCCGGCTTTCGCCGAGCAGACCATCGGCAGCGTCAGCACCAATTTCCGGCTGCTGGGCCCGAATGATAAAGTCGTGATCGAGCGCTTCGATGATCCGGATATCGCCAATGTGGCCTGCTATGCCTCCTTCGCGCAGACCGGGGGGATCGCCGGCGGGCTTGGCCTTGCCACCAATCCCAGTAATTTCGCCCTGTCCTGTGTGTCGTCGGGCCCTGTCAACATCCCGGCGGGATTGCCGCAGCGCCAAGAGGTGGGGGCGATTTCAGCGTCGTTTCTGGTCAAGCATTTCGTTCTCAACCGCCTGGTTGATTTGCCCAATCATACGCTGATCTATTTGCTCATCAGCACGAAGTTCATCAGCGGCTCACCGGCAAACGCGGTTTCTGCGATCGTGGCGGCGCCGGCCAGCCCCGCCAGTAACGCGCCATAAGGAACATCCCATGACCATCGACATTGTACCTATCCGCCGGGCGCTCATTTCCGTATCGGACAAATCCGGCCTGGTGGATTTCGCCAAAGGGCTTGCGGCGCATGGGGTAGAAATCCTCTCCACCGGCGGCTCCGCCAAGACCTTGCGCGATGCCGGGCTGGAGGTGATTGAGGTCTCCGACTTTACCGGGTTTCCGGAAATCCTCGACGGCCGCGTGAAAACCCTGATGCCGCAGATTCATGGCGGCATCCTGGGCCGCCGCGACCTGCCCGAGCATTTGGCGCAGATGGAGGTGCATAACATCGCGCCGATCGACCTGGTTGCGGTTACTCTCTACCCCTTCGAGGCGACGGTCGCGCGCGGTGCCGCGTTCGAGGATTGTGTTGAGAATATCGATATCGGCGGCCCGGCGCTGATCCGGGCTGCTGCGAAAAACCATGATTTTGTGGCGGTCCTCACCGCGCCCGAACACTACGCCAGCGTGCTGGCCGAAATCGCATCGCATGGCGGCACTTCCCTGAAAACCCGTAAGGCTCTGGCGGGCACTGCTTATGCCCGCACGGCCGCTTATGACGCCGCCATCGCAACCTGGTTCGCCGGGCAAAATGAGGAACCCTATCCTGCGACATTCACCATTGCGGGCAAGTTGAAGCAGAGTTTGCGCTATGGGGAAAATCCGCATCAATCCGCGGCATTTTATACCACACAGCCAAGATTCGGCGTCGCCACGGCGCAGCAGGTGCAGGGCAAGGAACTCTCCTACAACAACCTCAATGATACGGACGCCGCCTTTGAATGTCTGGCGGAATTCGCCGAACCCAGCGTCGTGATCGTCAAACACGCGAATCCCTGCGGCGTGGCGAGTGCCACGGATATTTCAAGCGCCTGGGATCGGGCGCTGGCCTGCGATCCGGAATCCGCCTTTGGCGGCATTGTCGCGGTGAACCGGGTACTGGATGCGGCGACGGCGGCCAAAATTTCCGGCATTTTCACCGAGGTGATCATCGCGCCGGACGCGAGCGAGGAAGCAAAATCGATCCTGGCGAAGAAGAAGAACCTTCGGCTTTTGCTGGCCGGCGGCGTGCCTGACCCCGGCAGCGCGGGCATTGGCTTCAAATCCATCGCCGGAGGGTTTTTGGTGCAGAGCCGGGATGATGGCCGCCTTGCTGTATCGGACCTCAAAATCGTCACCAAGCGGGCGCCCTCGGATGCGGAACTTGCCGATTTACTGTTTGCGTTCCGGGTCTGCAAGCATGTCAAATCCAATGCCATTATCTACGCCAAGGCGGGCGCGACTGTCGGGATCGGCGCCGGCCAGATGTCGCGCGTGACCTCGGCGCGCATTGCCGCCTGGAAGGCTGAAGCGGCCGGGCTGGATACCAGAAACTGCGCCGTGGCCTCGGATGCCTTTTTTCCCTTCGCCGATGGCCTGCAAGCGGCGGTTGCGGCCGGCGGCACGGCGGTTATTCAGCCTGGCGGCTCGATCCGGGATGCCGAGGTCATCGCCGCCGCGGACGCGGCCGGGATCGCCATGGTGTTCACCTTCATGCGGCATTTCCGGCATTAGCCGGCGGGCGGCGTGGATCGCTTTGATCTATCTGGCCCGTGCGCTATAGCGAGGCGCCGACAAAGACCGGAGCCGCGATGACCCTTCCCTTCAAAATTACCATATGCGGCCTGGCCGAGCTTGACCTGCATCGCGACGCCAAAGTGAGCCATGTGCTCTCCATCTTGGACCCGGAATGGCCGGTGCCGGAGGTGTTCGGCGAATATGGCGAGCACGAGAAACTGGAATTACGGTTCCACGACATTATCGAGGACGAGCCGGAAAGCCTGCCGCCTCAGCTTTTCCACGTCAAGCAATTGCTGGCATTTGGCCGCAGCCTGGTCCGCGAGCCGGCAAGGCAAGCGCATTTGCTGGTGCATTGCCATGCCGGGATTTCCCGCTCCTCGGCCAGCCTGGCGCTTCTGGTGGCGCAGGCAGCACCCAGCCGTCCTGCGGAGAAGATCTTTGCCGATATTCTGGCGATCCGCCCGCAAATCTGGCCCAATCTGAGGATTATCGAAATGGGCGACGCGTTGCTGAAGCGCAACGGTGAGTTGGTCGCCGCCGTCGCCGCAATCTATCGGCACCAGATCGAAAATGAGCCCGGCCTTGCGGATAATTTTCGGGCGTTCGGGCGCGGCCGGGAAGTGGATGCGGCGCTGAAAGGTTAGGCAGGTTTGTAGGGCGGAAAAGCGAAGCGCCTTCCGCCATCATTACGGGCGTTCTCCCGTGCCGGATGGGGCGTTTTGGTCTGGTGACGCCCATGCTGGGTCATACAATCCAAGTGCCACGGATTTTTGGAAGGTCGAATACGGCCAATCTGCGGGATGCTCGGCGAGACGGTTCTGGTGCAAATTTTCAATTTGGTTGATGCTGCGTTATGTTTCGATTGTTCTT
>JAMFRY010000283.1 GCA_026225015.1 Alphaproteobacteria bacterium | reverse complement strand
CGCGACGTGGTGGCGGTGGTGCAGCCGCACCGCTACACAAGGCTGGCGACATTGTTCGAGGAATTCTGCACCTGCATGAACGATGCCGGCACGGTCATCGTCGCGGATGTGTATCCCGCCGGCGAAGCGCCGATCGAGGGCGTGGATCGCGATGCACTGGTCGAGGGGCTGCGGGCGCGCGGGCATCGATCCGTCGTGCCGCTGAGCGATCCTTCGCATCTGGCGGAGATGGTGCATTCCATCGCGCGGCAGGGCGATTACGTGATCTGCCTCGGCGCCGGCAGCATTACCCATTGGGCGAACGCGCTGCCCGCCGAGTTGCAGGACCTGCAGCGCAACGCCAAGCGCGCCGGGGCCGTGCGATGATGGCCGTGCGATGATGGCGGCTTCAACCATCGCAGCCAGTTTGCCGGAACTTCGCGGCCGGGTGCAGGCATCTGCCAGCTTGGCGCCGCTCACCTGGTTTCGCACCGGCGGAAATGCGGAATTTCTGGTCCGCCCGGCCGATGCGGCGGACCTTGCAAAGATGCTCCGCGAATTGCCGCTGGAAATGCCGGTGACGGTGATCGGCGCCGCCTCCAATCTCATCATCCGCGATGGCGGCATTCCCGGCCTGGTGATCAAGCTGGCGCGCGGCTTCAACGAAATTTCGGTGCAGGCCGATGGCATACTCGCCGGCGCGGCCGCGCTGGATATGACGGTTTCAGAGCATGCGGCCGCTGCCGGCCTGGCCGGGTTGGAATTTCTCTCCGGCATTCCGGGCACGATCGGCGGCGCGGTGGCGATGAATGCCGGGGCCTATGGCGGCGATATCGCGCAGGTGCTGGACTGGGCCGAGATTCTTCTCCGTTCCGGCGAGGCGCTGCGCTTGAACGCGACCGAGCTTAAGCTCGCCTACCGGCATTCGAACCTGCCGCCGGGCGCTGTTGTCACCCGCGCCCGCTTGCGCGCTTTGTCGGGCGATGCCCGCGCCATTGCCAGCCGCATGGCGGATATCAAGGCCAGCCGCGAAGCCACCCAGCCAGTGCGAGCCCGCACCGGCGGCTCCACCTTCGGCAATCCGCCGGATATGAAAGCCTGGGAGTTGATCGACGCGGCCGGCTGCCGTGGCTTAACCCGCGGCGCCGCGCAGGTTTCCGAATTGCATTGTAATTTCCTGTTGAACAATGGTGGCGCTACCGCGGGCGATCTGGAGGGTCTGGGCGAAGAAGTCCGTCGGCGCGTTTATGCCGCTTCCGGCGTGACGCTGCATTGGGAGATCAAACGGATCGGCGTACCGGCGGCAAGGTTGGAGATCGCGCCATGATTCGGGTTGCAGTGCTGCATGGCGGGATGTCTGCCGAACGCGAGGTGAGCTTGCGCACCGGGAGCCAGGTGGTCGAAGCGCTGCAAGCCGCCGGCTATGAGGTGCAGCCTATCGAGGTTACCGAAGATCTCGGCGCGTTGATCGCCGCCCTCAACCCTGCGCCGGATGTGGTGTTCAACGCGCTGCATGGCCGCTTCGGCGAGGACGGCACGGTGCAGGGCGTGCTGGACTATCTTGGCATTCCCTACACCCATTCCGGTGTGCGCGCCTCGGCGCTGGCGATGGACAAGGCGGCGGCGAAAGCAGTGTTCGCGCATGCCGGCCTGCCGGTGGCGCCGCACCGGATCATCGACATCGCGGAACTGGCCGATCACGATCCGCTGCCGCCGCCTTATGTGGTGAAGCCGGTGAATGAGGGCTCTTCTGTCGGCGTATCGATCGTGCGGCCCGGTGGCAACCGCAATGGCCAGATCATCCAGGAATGGCGCTTCGGCCCGGCCATGGTGGAGCAATATATTCCGGGCCGGGAGCTCACGGTTTGCGTATTGGAGGACCGCGCGCTGGTAGTGACCGAAATACTCACCGGCGAGGAATTCTACGATTATCATGCCAAATATTCCGCCGGCGCTTCCCGCCATATTCTGCCCGCGCAATTGCCGGCGGAGGTCACGCGGCATGCTTTGGATATCGCCGTGGCGGCGCACCGGGCTTTGGGCTGCCGGGGTGCGACCCGCACCGATCTGCGCTACGACGATGCAACGGGAAGGCTGGTTCTGCTGGAAGTGAATACTCAGCCCGGCATGACCCGCACCTCGCTGCTGCCCGAACAGGCGGCGCATGCGGGCATATCCTTCCCGGAACTTTGCCGCTGGATGGTGGAGCGCGCCGCATGCCGCGTTTGACCGCCTCCCGCCTTTCCGGAGATGCCGGGCTGGCTACGCCCCGCCGCGCTTCTCGCCCGGCGGGCGCACGGGCGAGGCCGAAAAAAGCTGCCGCGATGCAGGACCGGCTGAGCGCGCGGGTATTATTTTTCCGGCGGGTTCGCCGCAGCATCAAGCCCGGATTGTGGATTTTGGGCGGCGTCTTCGCGCTGCTCATCGGCTCGGAGTTGTATCGGCAAATCCCGGCGATTGGGCCTGTACCCAGCCCGGCTGGCAGCCTGCGGCACGGTTTCGGCGCCGTTACCGGTGCGATCGGCTTTCGCGTCACCAGCGTGCAGATCAACGGCGCCGACACCACGCCGTTGCCGGTCATCGAGGCGGCATTGGGTGTCAAAACCGGCGATCCTATCCTGGGTTTCTCGCTCGCCTCAGTGCAAGCGCGTATTGAGCAGCTTGGGCCGGTTCAGTCCGCCGTGGTGGAACGCGCTTTGCCCAACAGGTTGATCATCACCGTAATCGAACGCGCACCCTATGCGGTATGGCAGACCGGCAATGGACATGGCGCCGCGCTGCCTGAATTCGTGGTGATCGACCGGCAAGGCAATGTCATCAGCGATCAGGATGCGGTGGCGGCCAAGCGCCGCAACCCGGCGCTGCTGCTGCTCTCAGGCCAGGGCGCGCCGCAAATGGCGAGTACGCTGATGGACGAGCTGATCGCGGCGCCCAATGTGCGCGTGCATATTGCGGCGGCGCAACGTGTGGATGGGTTGCGCTGGAACCTCATCCTGCACAACGCCACCGTGGTGAAATTGCCGGAGGAAAACGAGAACCAGGCGATCGCCCAACTTGCGCAGTTGCAGACCAGCATGGCGCTGCTCGACCGCCCGGTGGAGGTGATCGATCTGCGCCTCGCCGGCCGGATGGTGGTTAGACCTTATCCCAATGCCGCCGATGCTGTCAGCGCGGCTGGCCACAGATGATGGAGGCTTCCCATGAATGACATGTCGCGCCGCCGGCCTGCACTTGAACGCCCGCTCCGGCCGCTCGCCGATGAGCCGCAACGGCCGCGCAGTGTGCGTTCCGGGCCGTTCGGCGTGCTCGATATCGGTTCCACGAAAATCGCCTGCCTGATCGGCCGCGCCGAATCCGATGGCAGGAGGCGGGCGCTCGGTTTCGGCTGGCAGAAGGGGCGCGGCGTTAAATCCGGCGGCATCGTCGATCTGGAGGAAGCCGAGCGGGCGATTCGCGCCGCGGTGGGCCAGGCCGAGGATATGGCCGATATGCGGCTGAAATCGGTCACCGTAAACCTCTCCTGCGGGCAGCCCGAAAGCCGGTTGTTCAACGTGCAATGGCCGGTGGATGGCAGGGCGGTGAATGAAGACGACATCAAGCGCGTCGTGCGAGAAGCACGCAACCGCGCCGCCGCGCAGGGGCGCGAGACCATCCACTGCCTGCCGCTGAGTTTCTCCACCGACGAGACCCCCGGCGTTACCGATCCGCGCGGCTTGTTTTGCGATACTTTGACCGCGCAATTGCATGTGGTGGACGCTGGCAACACCGCCTTGCGCAGCCTTGCGGCCTGCCTGTCGCGGTGCGAGCTGGATATCGCGGCGCTGGTTTCCGCCCCGATGGCGTCCGGCCTTGCCACGCTTGTCGGTGATGAGCGCGAACTGGGCGCCACCGTCATCGATATGGGCGGCGGGACAACCTCGATGGCGGTGTTCGCGGAAGGGCAGTTGCTGCATACCGCTCAGCTTCCCGCCGGCGGCGTGCATGTCACCGGCGATATCGCGCGCGGGCTCTCCACCTCGATTGCACATGCAGAACGGTTGAAGGCGCTCTATGGCAGCGTGCATCGCAGCCCGGATGATGATCGTGAATTGTTGCCGGTGCCGCAGGTTGGCGAGGATGAGCACCAGATCGCGAAAATTCCGCGCTCGATGCTCATTTCTGTCATCCGCCCGCGACTCGAAGAGATTTTCGAATTGGTGCGGGACCGGCTGGAAACCTCCGGCCTGGGCAATGCCGGCGGCAACCGCGTGGTGCTTACCGGCGGCGCCTCGCAGCTGGGCGGGGTGCGG
>JAMFRY010000002.1 GCA_026225015.1 Alphaproteobacteria bacterium | reverse complement strand
GGTCCAGCAGCGCTTCTTCACCCGCGCTCGCCGAGTCGGGCACCGAAGTGATGGAGGATTCAGGGGAGAGCGTATCCAGCCCGTTCTGCGCGGCATCCGTCTGCTGCGGCCGGGGCTCGCCCGGATTTGGCGGCGGCAACTGGCCCAGTTCAGGCGGCAGCGAAAGCGGGGGCTGCGTCCCCACGGCGAATGCGTCCGGGGGTGTCGCTTCCAGGCCAAAGGTTTTCTTAAACCCGCTGCCGCTGCAGCCGCAAAGAACGATAGCCAAAGACACGGCGGCGATACCAGGAGCAAAAGTGCGTTTCATGCCGCCTTCCTATCGCCGCCCGGGTCCCGCCGCAACAGGCTCTCCGCCATCAGCACGATCACCCCGCAGACAATCGCCGAATCCCCGACATTGAACACGTAAAACTGATACACGCCGAGATGCGCCTGGATGAAGTCCACCACCGCGCCGAAGCGCAGACGGTCGATGACATTGCCGACAGCGCCGCCCATGATCGCCCCGATCGCCAGGATGTTGAATATTTTCTCGGTCCGCCACAGCCAGGCGCCAAGGAATATGACGACCGCAAACGCGATGATGGAAAGCACGATCCAGTTGAATTCGCCCGGCCCGTTGAACATGCCAAACGTAACCCCATGATTCCAAACCAGCACAAAATTCAACACCGGCAGCAGAACCAGAAAATGCCCGTCCTGCAGATGCAACCCGTGCAATACCCAGTATTTCGACGCCTGATCCGCCGCCAGAACGGCGAGCGCCAACGTGAAGCCGGCAAGCTGCCTCATCCCACCGCCTCACAGCAACGAATGCAGAGTGTCGGATCTTTCGGCGCAGAACCGACCTCCGGCAAGACCCTCCAGCAGCGTTCACATTTTTGCCCCGGCGCAACCTCAATAGAAAATCGTGTCCCGGCCAACCACTCGCCATCGAATGAGCCATCGGAATTTGGAGGGAGCGGTTTATCCAGCTCGAACTTTACGTCGGAAACAATCAGAACATCCGCCCACTCGGCCTCGTTGAGGAGGGACTGGTCTCCCCGGTCGAGATACAACGCCACCTTGGCTTGCAGAGAGGATTTAATCTGCCCTTCGCGCCGCCGTGCCTCGATGGCATTATTCGCACGCCTCCGATAGGCTCTTACAGCGTCCCATTTCGCCGCCAATGCGTCATCGCGCCAATGCGCCGGGATTTCCGGAAACAGGGTCAGATGCACGGAAACATTCTCGCCGAATCGCGCGCCATAGGCTTCCTCGGCGGTAAAAGGCAGTGCCGGCGCCAGCCAGGCACAAAGGCCGCGATGCAGGATATCCAGCACACTCCGGCAGGCCCGGCGCTTTTCCGTATCCGGGCGATCACAATACAGGCTGTCTTTCCGGATATCGAAATAAAACGCCGATAGATCGGTGCTGCAAAAATGATGGATGGCGGGATAAACGCCGGCCCAGTCATGGGACTCCACCGCCTTGCGCACCAGCGCGTCCAGCTCCGCCAGCCGATGCAGGATCAGCCGCTCCAGCTCCGGAAAGCTTTGCTCCGGCAATTTCTCTGCATCGGTAAAGCCGTCGAGCGAGCCCAGAAGCCAGCGCAGCGTATTGCGCAGCCTGCGGTAAAGTTCCGCCTGCTGCTTGAGGATTTCCGGACCGATGCGCAAATCTTCGGAAGTATCGGAATTCATCACCCAGAGCCGCAGAATATCCGCGCCGTATTTGTCGTTCACCTCCTGCGGCGCCGTGACATTCCCCAGGGATTTCGACATTTTGCGGCCCTGCTCATCGAGCACGAAGCCATCCGTCACCACCGCCTTGAACGGCGCCACCCCGCGCGTGCCGATCGATTCCAGCAGGCTGGCCTGGAACCAGCCGCGATGCTGGTCCGAGCCTTCCAGATAGACATCGGCGGGCGTCGGCAAGCCGCGCGCTTCCAGCACAAAGGCATGGGTCGAGCCGGATTCGAACCAGACATCGACAATATCCATCACCTGCTCGAAATCCTCGGCGTTATACGCGGTGCCCAGAAAATCCTGCGCCGGGCGGGCATACCAGGCATCCGCCCCTTCTTTGGTGAAAATCTCCACGACCCGCGCCATCACCGCTGGGTCGCGCAAGGGTTCATGCGTGGTTTTATCGACGAAAATCGCAATCGGCACGCCCCAGGCGCGCTGCCGGGAGATGCACCAGTCCGGCCGCGAATCCACCATCGAGCGAATGCGGTTGCGGCCGATCTCCGGTACGAAATGCGTGGCGTCGATCGCCGCCAACGCCTTTTCACGGATTTTTTCTTCGCCATCCATCCGGATGAACCAGTTCGGCGTCGCGCGGTAGATCAGCGGCGCTTTCGAGCGCCAGGAATGTGGATAGGAGTGCATAAACTCCGCGCGATGCAGCAATGTTCCCGCTTCCGCCAAGGCGGCGCAAACCGGATCGGCGGCTTTATAAACATGCACGCCGGCGAATAGCGGAACCGATGGATAATAGGTGCCATCGCCCTGCACGGTATCCGGCACGGCAATGCCGTTGATCCGGCAGAGATTGAAATCATCCTCGCCATGGCCCGGCGCCATGTGAACGATGCCTGTTCCAGCCTCGGTTGTTACGAAATCGCCGAGCATTACCGGGACCGTGAAATCGTAGCCGGAATGTTGCGTGGCCAGCGGATGATGAAATTTGCGCCCGGTCAGGTCAGCGGTGCGCAGGTGGCGCAGCACGGCATAATCCGCAATCCCGACTTTCTTTGCGAAATCTTCCAGCAACGCTTCTGCGACAACCAATTTTTCAGGCCGTGCAAGACTCCCGTCTGCCACACGCGTCACGTCGATCAAAACATAGTCGATCTCGTCGCCGACAGCCAACCCGCGGTTCCCCGGGATTGTCCAAGGCGTCGTCGTCCAGATAACGATCGCACCTTCCTCAGCATCTGCCGCCGGAAACTTCACATAGATCGCAGTATCTTTCTTATCGTGATACTCAACCTCGGCCTCGGCGAGCGCGGTTTTTTCCACCGGGCTCCACATCACCGGGCGCAGGCCGCGATACAGAGCGCCATTGAGAAGAAACTTGCCGATCTCGCCGGCAATCGCCGCTTCCGACGCAAAATCCATGGTCGCATAGCGATGTTCCCAATCCCCCGCCACGCCCAGGCGCTTGAACTCCGCCGCCTGCACATCCAGCCAGTGTTGCGCGTATTCCCGGCATTCCCTGCGGAACTCCAGCACCGGTACTTCGTCCTTGTTTTTTTTCCCGGCGCGGTATTTCTCCTCGATCTTCCACTCGATCGGCAGGCCATGGCAGTCCCAGCCGGGAATGTAATTCGCATCCCGCCCCGCCATCTGCTGGGCCCGGTTGATCACGTCCTTATGAATTTTGTTCAGCGCGTGGCCGATATGCAAATTGCCATTGGCGTAAGGTGGCCCGTCATGCAGGATGAAACTCGGCCGCCCGGCAGCCGTCTCACGCAGACGCCGCCATAGCCCAATCGCCTCCCATTTGGCGAGTTGCACGGGTTCGCGCTTCGGCAAGTCGCCGCGCATGGGAAACTCCGTGCGCGGCAGAAAAACGGTAGCCTTATAGTCTATGACGGTGTCGCTCATGAAATAAAATCCGGCGGATAAAAACCAAAATGAAGCAGCCGATAACCCTTTAAGCCCAGAAAATCAGGGGGGCAGGCGCCATATTTCGGAGGAGCAGGAAATTGCCGGTCATGCCGTGTTTATGCGGCTTATGGTGGCAAACCGTCAAGCAAGCCGCGCGCCGCCAGCGCATCCGTCACGATCTGGTTCCGCAAGGCCTCGAAACTGGCGAATTTCTGCTCATCACGCAGAAAATGCCGCAATTCTACGGTGAGTTCCGCGCCGTATAAATCTCCTTCATAATCAAAGAGATAGACCTCCAAGCGGGATTCCTGCCCGCCGACAGTCGGCCGCAATCCGAGATTCGCAACGCCCTTCACCAGCACACCATCCGGCAACCTCGCGGTCACGGCATACACGCCGCGCGCCGGCTCCAGATGCCTACCCAGCGGAATATTGGCGGTGGGAAAACCGATGGTCCGTCCCCGTTTATCGCCATGCATCACCTCACCGCGGATGGAGAACGGCCGGCCGAGCAAGGCGGCGGCGCGCTCCGGATAGCCATCCTGCAGCAGGCGCCGGATGCGGGTGGCCGAAATCGGTCCTTCCGCGTCGGAGACCGGCGGCACCAAGCTTAGCCCAATACCGAGCGCCTCCGCCCGTGCGGCCAAAAACGCCGTGCTGCCGCCGCGCCGGTGCCCGAAGGCAAAATCCGCGCCGCAGGCCAGATGCGCGGCCCGCAACCCGCCTCGCAAAATGTCAGCGACGAACTGTTCTGCGCTCAAATGCGCGAATGCCGCATCAAAGGGCAACTCATAGAGGATACCCACGCCCAAGGCCTCCAGCGCCAGCGCCCGCTCATGCGACAGGGTCAGGCGGAATGGCGGGTCTTGAGGGCGAAAAAACTCGCGCGGGTGCGGCTCGAAAGTCAGCACGGCCAATGGCCGGTCGGGCCGCGCCGCATGCGCCGCCCGGACCACGCCGGCATGGCCCAGATGCACGCCGTCGAAATTCCCCAGCGCGATGGTGCTGCCTTGCGCCGATTTTGGCAGGCCGCGCCAGTCACGATAAATCTGTATCAAGCTTCACACCCCAAGCCGTTGCCGGACCACCGGAATGCCGGCCACCGCGCCAGAAACGCCAGGACTTGGCCGCCGGTCAATAGCGGCCCATGTTATCCAGGCGTTCCGGCATGGTTTCTGCCAAAGCCAAGATCCTGGGCCAAGATCGTGGGGCCAAGATGGTGGGGCCAAGATACAAGATAGCGGAGCCAAGCTGGGGGCGCGTGACAGGGAGTAACAAATGCGTGGCGTGATAAAATTTCTTCTGACCCTGATCGTCGGCATTGGCCTGATCTGGCTGGGTTTCTGGTGGTACGCGGAAGGCCGGCTGCAAACCGGCTTTGCGGACTGGGCCGAAAAACAGGCCACCCAGGGTGTTAAAATCTCCTACGATTCCATCCATCGGGGCACCTCCGTGCTGGATGCGGCTGTCACCGTCGACAACCTCACCCTCACTTTGCCGCCGGCGCAAAACGGCGCGCAGGCCACCATCTCGCTCCCCACCGTCACCTTACGCATTCACGCGCTCAACCCGCTGGTATTTCACATAGATCTGCCAAACAAAATCACCGCCGATTTCGGCAATTTCGCGCTGGTCTGCAATACCGGCAGCATCGCTCTGGCAGAGGCCCTCAACCCGGACACATTGTTCACCCGTGACGCAGATCCCTCCCGCGGCGGCGATTTCAGCGCCAGCAATATCGATTTTCTGGCAAGCGGCAGCCTGCTGATGCTGCATATTGACAGCATTTCGTCCCATGCCGAACGCAATCAGAATGCCGGTCCGGGCGATACCGCCCTGCTCAGCAAGACCGTGTTTGACGGATTGGTGGTTTCCCCCTTGCTCACCCGCCTTGCCTCGATCCCCTTCGATGGCAAGCTCACCCATCTCGCACTGACGGCCAAGTTTTCCGGCCCGGTCCCGCCGAACCTGACCCAAACACTAAGTCAGCTGGGCATGCAGCCGAATGATCTTGCCGCTCAACAAAAGCTCATCATGCCGATCATCCATGATTGGGCGGCCCAGGGCGGCAACGGCGCCGCAGAGCTGAACCTGATCATTGGCCCCAGCACCATCGATGCCGCCGCGTCGGTGAAGTTCGACGCCAATTTGCAGCCGAACGGCACCGCCGATTTGACCGCCAACCATCTTGAAGAGTTTACCGCCGCCCTGACCCAGTCCTACCCGGCGCTGCAGGACGACATCGCGCAGGCCGAGGCGCGTTTCAGCCAATATATCGGCAATACCGAACAAGGCGGCCAAACGCTGACCATTCATCTCGCCTATGGAACGCCGGGGATCGTAATCAACGGCCAAAAACTTGGCGATCTGCCGGTGATTGACTGGAACGCCGCCGAAAACCCGCCACCCCCGCCGCTTCAGGCCCCCGGCGATGGCTCGGGTGCAGCCGGCTCAGGTGCGGCCGGCGAAGGTGCGGCCGGCGAAGGTTCCGCGAACTCCGCCAAACCTTGATTTCCACCGATTCCAACCCAAGATCGCAAAAAATTAATCCAACGCTGAAAGCGGTGTTATTTTGATCTGTTAAATTCCCTCCATCGTAACAGCTAACGTTAGTCGGCAGCGCACAGGCACATAGGGGATGGATTGAAACATGGACGTTTTGCTGATCGAAGATGATTCGGATGTTGCCGAGTTCGTGAAAGATGCGCTGCAGGATCACGGCTATCATGTCGAGCATGTGACGACCGCCAGGGATGGCTTGTTTGTCGCGGCATCCAATAATTTCGGTGTGATTATTCTGGACCGTATGCTGCCCGGCGGGGTCGATGGCATCAGGATCGTCGAGACGTTGCGAAACCAGGACAATAAAACCCCGGTGATCGTGTTATCGGGGATGGGCGAGGTGGCCGACAAGGTGCAAGGCTTAAAGGCCGGCGGCAATGACTATCTCGTGAAGCCCTTTGCCATATCGGAATTGCTGGCACGGATCGAAGCGCTGACCCGGAGCCGGACGAATCCCAATGTGGAAACCCAGCTTGCGGTCGGCGATCTGGAGCTTGACCTGTTGAGCCGTGTTGTACGGCGTGAAGGCAAGAATATCATGCTGCAGCCTCGCGAATTCAAACTGCTGGAATATCTGATGCGCCATCCCGGCCAGGTGTTGACGCGCCCGATGTTGCTGGAGGCGATCTGGGCCTATCATTTTGATCCACAAACAAATTTGATCGAAGTGCATATCTCCCGGCTGCGGCAGAAGATCGATCAGCCCTTCAAGGAACCGATGCTGCATACCATCCGCAATGTCGGCTATACGCTGCGTGCCGCCGGCCAGGCGGCGAAGACGGAAGCAGCATAGCGAGCGTAGCCAGCGCGGCCTTCTGACTTGCTGATGACATCCTGTTTATCTGACGGCGAGATTCTTGAATTTTGAATTCGTTACCCGAAGTCAGTCGGATCATAAATTCACGTTCAGGAGGATAAACCCATGCCCGCGATTCTGCTCTGGCTGCTCGGCGTCCCAATTCCCATCATCATTCTGCTGATTCTGCTCTGGCACTAAGCAAGGATTGGGGAGGCTAAAATGTCAACAACACACCCAACAGAGCGGATCTACGCCGCCGCGCCGATTATGGGCAACACATCATCCGCTCCGGCCTCGGATTCCGGTATCACATGGGCCGCCATCATCGCCGGCGCGGTGGCGGCCGCCGCGATTTCGATTACGCTGCTGATCTTTGGCGCCGGGCTTGGCCTCAGCTCGATTTCACCCTGGCCGCATAACGGCGTATCGGCCGCAACCTTTAGCGTTCTGGCGGCAATCTGGCTGGTGATCGTGCAATGGATATCGTCGGCTTTCGGCGGCTATATTGCCGGCCGGCTGCGCACCAAATGGGTTGGCCTGCATACCGATGAGGTGTTTTTCCGCGACACCGCGCATGGGTTTCTGGCCTGGGGTTTGGCCACGGTGGTCGTGGCCGGCCTGCTCACGCTCGGCTCCAATTCCGCGGCAACTGCCGGCGCGCAACTTGCCGCAACCAGCCAGATGACGAGCGCGGCAGATACCTACTATGTCGACCTGCTGTTTCGTCAGAACGTCGCGGCGCCGGGCAATGGCGGCTCGGCTCTGGCGCCTGCTAATAGCTCGGCAGCCATGGTAACGGGCCTATCCGACCAGTCCACACGCGCCCAGGCCGCCACCATTCTGGCAACCAGCGCCGTAAACGGAGGCACCGTCTCCGCCGAGGACAACGCCTATCTTGTTCAACTCGTGTCCGGCCGCACGGGACTTTCGCCGAGTGATGCGCAAATCCGAGTGAATAACGTCATCGCGCAGGAGCAGGCCGCCATTGGAAAAACCAGGCAAAGTGCAGACGCAGCCCGCAAGGCCGCGGCCGAAGCCGCGATCTACACTTTTGTTTCGCTGCTCATCGGCGCCTTCATTGCCAGCGTCTCGGGCGCCATCGGCGGCCGGCTGCGGGATAATTACTAAAAAGCGGGTGTTAATAATAAGGCGGGGTCCCTCCGGAGCCATTCCAACAAAGCTTCGCTTTGTCGGAATGGCTCCTCCAACCGCCCTTTTACGGTTTTACCAAAGCGGCCGCTGCTGCAATGCGCAACGGCGGTCGCGGATCAGTTTTTCGCGTTGTTCCGGGGTAATAACGGCTGTTTCCGGCGGCAAATGGTTGCGCAGATCCTGGAGCGCGACTTTCTTCACGCTCGGCACCGGCGTGCTGCTATATTCCGCCCAGCGGCCCTGGATCGCGCCGGTGGGGTAGCCGGCAGTATCCAGCCAGTTGGGCACGCCAGGGTCTTTGGCGGAGACGACGATGCGCAACACGCCATCCGCATCGGCCGGGGCTTGCGCGTCGTTCAGGCTGCTATGGTTGTTGTACCAGTCGGTGGTTTCGTAAATATCGTTGGTGAGGATCAGCGAGCGGTAGAGGCAAACATCCGGCACTTTCGCTTCGACAATAAGCGCTTCGTCCTCCTGCAGATCATATGCGCCTTCATAATAAAACTGACTGGCGAGCCCGCCCATCTGCGACACGTCGAAGATTTTCAACGAATTGATATATCCATCCTGGCGAAGCTGCTCGACATGGCCAACGAACATCGGCGCGATGAAGCCGATGGTCTGCGGCAGCGCGCGCAATTTTCTCTCAAGTTCGGCGGCGCTCAGACGCGGCCGCGCGGCCGGCTTGTCCAAGCGCTCGATG
>JAMFRY010000282.1 GCA_026225015.1 Alphaproteobacteria bacterium | reverse complement strand
GAAACCAATTTTGGAAAATGACAGGCGCAACCCGTCAACCTCTAACTTCTCATAAGCGCTCGTTATTGAGAGGCTTCCCCGCAGGTGTGCGGCCGCCTTGCCGTGCAGAGGCGTAGCCGATCGTTCCGCAAGGTCGGCCCCAACATCCACACTTACAGAGTTGGGCGGCAACAGAGCAAAGCAAGTTGGGTGAGGCGTATGAAAACAACCTCACCCGTAACGCTAGCTGGCAGTGGTGGTGGTCTTCTTGATGATTTTCTTTTTAGCCTTGTGGCTGACGTGGTGGACCTTTGCTTTGTGCTTGGCCGCGGTGGTTGGGGTAACCACGGTGGACGGCTTGGTTGCCACGTTTGAGGTTTGCGCCATGGCGCCCCCAGCAAAAGTGAGCGCCATGGCAACGGCGAGAATGCTCTTATGCAACATATTGGTTTCCTAATGTTTAGCGGCGATTTTGGTAGCGCCGCGGCGGAGCTTAGCGCCGCGTTTGTAACTGGGGAAGCGTTGCGTCGCCGGCTGGATGAGGGGACTCGGCGCGCAGAGCGCCGGCTTCTTCGCTAACCCTATTGACTTGATAGTTTATGTGTGGCGGATTGCCGGCGAAACCAACACCTTAAAGGGACGCTTGCACATGACTATTGCCTCCGCTCTCACCCGCCGCCGGGCGCTTACGCTCGTTGCCGGCGCCGCACCGCTTGCCGCGATCGGCGGCCGTGCCGCCTTTGCCGCGACACCGACACTGCTGAACGTATCCTACGATCCCACAGCCGCGCTCTATGCCGATTATGACAAGCTGTTTGCCGCCCATTGGGCCAAAAAAACCGGCGTCGCCCCCATTATCCACTATTCGCATGGCGGCTCCGGCGCACAGGCCCGCGCCGTGATCGAGGGCCTGCAAGCTGATGTCGTTACCCTGGCGCTGTCCTATGACATCGATGCGATCGCCAAAACCGGGCTGATCGCCAAGAACTGGCAGTCCCGCCTGCCGGATAACAGCACGCCCTATACCAGCACCATCGTGTTTCTAGTGCGCGCCGGCAATCCGAAAGGGATTACCGGCTGGGCCGACCTGATCAAGCCCGGCATTCAGGTCATCACGCCAAATCCCAAAACCTCGGGCGGCGCGCGCTGGAACGTACTGGCGGCTTGGTCCTATGCGCTCAAAGCCAATAACGGCGACACCGATAAGGCGAAGGCCTATCTGAAAGCCTTTTTTGCCAATGTGCCGGTGCTCGATGCCGGCGCGCATGGCTCTACCCTTACCTTCACCCAGCGCGGCATTGGCGACGTGCTGGTCGGCTGGGAAAATGACGCCTATCTTTCCATCAAGGAAGCCGGCGCCGGCAAATTCGAGGTGATCACGCCGTCGATCAGCATCCTGGCCGAACCGCCGGTCGCCGTCGTCGACAAGAATGCCGCGAAACACGGCACGACCACCATCGCCACCGCCTATCTTGAATATCTGTATTCACCGGCGGCGCAGGATGTCATCGGCAAGAATTTTTACCGCCCGCGCAACCCCGCGGCGGCGGCAAAATATGCCAGCCAGTTTCCGAAACTTGAACTGGTGACTGTGGAGAAGGCGTTCGGCGGTTGGTCCAAGGCGCAGCCGGAATTCTTCGGCGATGGCGGCATCTTCGACCAGGTTTATGCAAAAGGCGCCTGATTTGTCAGCTACCCTCGGTCACCGCCTCCTTTGGCGGAAACCGAGCATTCTACCAGGATTTGCGCCGAGTCTGACCATTACTTTGGTCTGGCTCGGCGTTATCGTTGTAGGGCCGCTCGGTGTCATGCTCTGGTTCACCGCCGGCCTCGGCTGGCAGGGGTTTTTCGACGAATTGCTGCATCCGCGGGTGCTCGGCGATCTGTGGGTCAGCCTGTGGACCGCCTTTTTCGCCAGTGTGGTCAATGCGGGGTTCGGGCTGCTGGTCGCCTGGGTGCTCACCCGCTATCGCTTTCCCGGCCGCCGCTTCGCGGATGCCATGGTGGATTTGCCCTTCGCGCTGCCCACCGCAGTTGCCGGCATCGCGCTCTCCACGCTCTACGCGCCCAATGGCTGGGTCGGCCAGTTCCTGGCACCGCTGGGGATTACCATCGCCTTCACCCCGGCCGGGATCGTGGTGGCCATGATGTTCATCTCGCTGCCCTTCATCGTGCGCACCGTGCAGCCGGTGATCGAGGACCTCGAAGCCGAACAGGAAGAGGCCGCACATCTGATGGGCGCCACCGACCTCGAAATTTTTCTCCGCATTAGTTTCCCGGCGATCCTTCCCGCGCTGCTCACCGGCTTCGCCTTGGCTCTGGCGCGCTGCCTCGGCGAATACGGCTCGATCATTTTCATCGCCGGCAACAAGCCGATGATTTCGGAAATCCTGCCGCTGCTGATCGTCGCCAAGCTCGACCAGTTCGATTATCAGGGCGCCACCGCCATCGGCACGCTGATGCTGCTGGTCTCTTTTCTGCTCCTGCTGGCGATCAACCTGCTGCAGGCCTGGGTGAGGCGCCGTCATGGCGGCTAGAGCCCAACCCATCGAGAGCTTTCTGGTCAGCAAGCCAGAACGGGAGCGAAGCTTTCCCTGGGGCAAGACCGTTCTTATCACCACCGCTTTGCTGTTCATGGTGCTGTTTTTGCTCCTGCCGCTACTGATCGTATTTTCCGAGGCGCTATCGGCCGGCGTGAGCGAATATTTTGGTGCATTGGATGATCCGAATGTCGCCTCGGCCATCGAGATCACTTTGATTATTGCCTCCATCGCGGTGCCGGCCAATACGGTTTTCGGGATCGTCGCCGCATGGTGCATCGCCCGATTCGAATTCTCCGGCCGCAACCTGCTGATCACGCTGATCGACCTGCCATTCTCCATCTCCCCCGTCGTCGCCGGCCTGCTGGAGGTGTTGCTCTTCGGGCTGAACGGGCTGCTCGGCCCCTGGCTTTCCAATCACAATATTCAAATCATTTTCGCCCTGCCCGGCATGGTGATCGCAACCACGTTCGTCACCTTTCCCTTTGTCGCGCGCGAGATCATCCCGCTGGCGCAGGAGCAGGGCAATGACGAGGAAGAAGCCGCGGTAACTCTGGGTGCGTCGGGCTTCCAAATCTTCTGGCGCGTCAGCCTGCCGAAGCTGCGCTGGGGCCTGCTTTATGGGGTCCTGCTCTGCAATGCCCGCGCGATGGGCGAATTTGGCGCGGTATCGGTGGTTTCCGGCAAAATATTTGGCCTCACCGATACATTATCGCTGGCGGTGGAATCGCTCTATGGCAGTTATGAAGCACAGGCCGCGTTCGCGGTGGCATCTTTGCTCGCCATGCTGGCGCTGGTGACGCTGGTATTGAAGGCGGCCCTGGAATGGCGGCTTCGGGACGAATTGCACGCAATGCGGCGGAAAAAGGCGGCGATATGAGCACGACGATCGAGATCAGGAACATTATCCGCCGGTTCGGCCAGCATACCGTGCTAAGCGATGTGAATCTCTCGGTACAGCCGGGGGAATTGCTGGCGCTGCTGGGGCCGTCGGGCTCCGGCAAAACCACCTTGCTGCGGCTGATCGCGGGCCTGGATTTTCCCGATGCCGGCATCATCAATTTCGACAAGGATGACGCGCTGGGGCGCAAACCCAAAGAGCGTGGCGTCGGCTTCGTGTTTCAGCATTACGCGCTGTTCCGCCACATGACCGTGTTCGAGAACGTCGCCTTCGCCTTGCGGGTGCGGCGCGCGCCGAAATCCGAGGTCACGGCCCGGGTGAACGAACTGCTCAAGCTGATCCAGTTGGAAACCCTGGCCGGCCGCTACCCGGCGCAGCTCTCCGGCGGTCAGCGCCAGCGCGTGGCGTTGGCGCGGGCGCTGGCTATTCAGCCACGGGTGCTGTTGCTGGACGAACCGTTCGGCGCGCTCGATGCCGTGGTGCGCCGCGACCTGCGGCGCTGGCTTCGCAACCTGCATGAGGAAATGAATATTACCACTTTGTTCGTCACCCACGACCAGGAGGAAGCGTTCGAGCTTGCCGACCGGGTGGTGATCATGAATGGCGGAAAAATTTTCCAGGAAGGCACGCCGATCGACATCTACCGCGCGCCGGCGGATGCCTTCGTTCACGAGTTCCTGGGCGAGAGCAATAAAATTCCCTGCATCATCGCGTCCGGCATCGTGCATGTCATCACCGGCGGCGAGACTGGCTTTGCCATCGGCACCGCCGCCGCGCCGAATGGCAAGGCCACCGCCTATATCCGGCCGCATCACGTGCTGATCCGCCCGAGTACGCGCGGCGCCTGGCGCGTGAGCCGCCTAACCTCCACCGGCGCGCAGGCGCGCATTACCGTCACATGCAATGACATCATCGCCGAATCGGTCATCACCGCGGACGCGGTGGTGGAATCCGGTCTGATCGAAGATGCGACGCTCGACGTCACCTTCACCGGCGGAACGCTGTTCGATGCCGAGGGCAAAAACCCGATCAAGATTGCCGCTTTGAAGCCGACCCTCGCGCAGCTCGGCACCGGCACGCGCTAGCGCGGCCGGCGCGCTTTGCCTATTCCGGCTTTTTCGCCGCTTCCTCAAGTGCCGCGACTCTGATCTCCAGCGCCTCCGCCTGTTCGCGCGCCCGGCGGGCCAGCTCCGCCACGGCATCGAACTCCTCGCGCTGCACCAGATCCAGCCGGCGCACCGTCTCCTCCACCCTGGCCCGCACCAAGGCGGCAAGTTCGTCGCGCAATCCGGCCAAAGCCGACACCGCACCGCCGGCCACTCCGGCGAGGTCGTCAAAAAACTTGGATCTTTCGGGCATGGCGTAGCCTTTCGTTAAGTGTTTGGGACTTCTATAAGCGCCCACATGATACTGGTCACGGGCGGCGCGGGATTTATCGGCTCCAATCTGCAGGCGGCGCTGTATGCCGCAAGCCGCGAAGTTGTGGTGGCCGACTGGCTGGGCAATGCCGGCAAGTGGCAGAATCTCCGCCGGCATCCGCCGCTCCGGCTGGTTGACCCGGACGAGTTGGAAACATTTCTCGACAGCCACCCGCCGCTTGAGACCATCGTTCATCTCGGCGCCATCAGCGAGACCACCGCCACCGATGGCGATCTGATCTGGGCCCGCAATGTGACATTGAGCCAGATGCTGTGGAAATGGTGCACCACGCGCTCGGTGCGCTTCATCTACGCCTCCTCCGCCGCCACCTATGGCAATGGCGCCGAGGGCTTCTCGGACGAATTTTCCACCACTGCGTTGCGCCGCCTCAAGCCGCTGAACCTGTATGGCTGGAGCAAACATGCCTTCGACCTTTGGGTGGCGCATCATGTGGAGCGGAAATCGCTAACCCCGCCTTCCTGGGCCGGCATCAAATTCTTCAACGTCTATGGCCCGAACGAATACCACAAGGGTTCGATGATCTCGGTGGTGAAGCTCAAGCATGACGAAGTCGCCGCCGGCGGCCCGGCACGGTTGTTCCGCTCCACCGAGCCTGGCCTCGCAGATGGCGACCAGAAGCGCGATTTCATCTATATCGATGACGTGGTTGCAGCTTTGCTGTTTTTGATCGACGCGCCAGTGCTGCATGACCTGTACAATCTTGGCACCGGCACTGCCCGATCCTATGCCGACCTGGCGCGCGCCGTCTGCGCCGCAAATAACGTGCCGGAGCGCATCGAATATATCGACATGCCGAAGAACCTGCAGGGCCAGTACCAGTCCTTCACCCAGGCGCCGGTTGAAAAGCTGCGACGGGCCGGGTTCACCGCGCCGTTCACCTCGCTGGAAGATGGGGTGAAAACCTATATCCAGAACTACCTAGTCCGGCCGGACCCATATAAGTGATTCCGGCTACCGCGTTGATGTGGCCGCATTTCAGCCCAGTGCTGGTGCGAATCGGGCCTTTTGCCATCCACTATTACGCGCTTGCCTATATTGTGGGCCTGCTGATCGGCTGGCGGGTGGTGCGCCGCATCGCTGCCCTGCCCCCGATTGCCGCGACAATGCTGCAGGTGGATGACTTCCTCACCTGGGCGACGCTTGGTATCATCCTTGGCGGGCGAATCGGCTATGTCAGCTTCTACCAGCCCGGCTATTTCTTCACCCATCCCGCCCAGATCATCGCGGTATGGGATGGCGGCATGAGCTTTCATGGCGGCTTTCTCGGCGTTTCCATCGCCATCGTCTGGTTCTGCATAAGAGAGAAAATCCACATCCTGCGCTTTGCGGATCGTATCGCCGTCGCCGTGCCCATCGGCTTGTTCCTTGGCCGCATCGCTAATTTCATCAACGGCGAGCTTTGGGGCCGGCCTGCCGCGCCGTGGTTTCCCTGGCCGGTGACCTACCCGCAATCCGGCACGCTCGACCCTCGCTACCCTTCCGAACTCATCGAGGCCGCGCTGGAAGGCATTGTGCTCTTCATCATCATGCTGGCGGCCTCGCGCTCACCCAAACTGCGCGCCGGGTCCGGCACGCTTACCGGGATTTTCATCGCCGGCTACGGCATCGCCCGCATCACCTCCGAATGTTTCCGTGAACCCGACGCCTTCCTCGGCTTCCTGCCTTTCGGCACCACCATGGGCCAAATCCTGTCAACGCCGATGGTGCTCGGCGGAATCGGCCTGATCGTCTGGGCCGCGCGGCATCGGGAAGGTTGAAGGCACCATGCTCCCCCCTTGACTTTTTCGGCGCGTACATCGTCCGTGGCTCGCGATAATGGCTGAGCGCTTCGATCATTTCATGGCCCGGGCGAATACCGCTTATTACGCGGCGCACAACCCGTTTGCCGATTTCGTCACCGCGCCGGAGCTGACTCAGGTGTTTGGTGAGCTGCTTGGCGGCTGGGCGCGCGTGGTCTGGCAGATGCTGGGCGCGCCGCCGGAGATTATTCTGGCCGAAGCCGGGCCGGGGCGCGGTGTGCTGATGGCGGATATATTGCGGGTTTTCGGGCCGGCGCCGGTGCATTTCATCGAGACCTCGCCGCGTTTGCGAATAGAACAAAAACGGCGCGTACCGCAGGCGGTTTGGCACGATTCGCTTGCAACCGTGGCAGATGGGCCGCTGATTCTGCTCGCCAATGAGTTTCTGGATGCCTTGCCGGTGCGGCAATTTGTTCGCCGCGCTTCCGGCTGGATGGAACGCTATGTCACGGCAGGGGAATATCTCGAACAGCCCGCCGAGCTTGATTTGCCCGATCATGCGGAAGGGTCCGTGCTCGAGATCAACGAATCCGCAAATGCATTTATCAAACAGTTGGCGCGGCGTGGCGCGGTTGGGTTGTTCATTGATTACGGCCCGCTGGCGAGTGCACCCGGCGAGAGCGTTCAGGCCATCCGCGCCGATAAATATGCCGACCCGCTGGAGGCGCCCGGGCTGGCCGACATCACCGCGCATGTCGATTTCGCTGCCCTTGCTCAAACTGCCCGCACGGCCGGCGCACAGGTTTGGGGTCCGCTTAAACAGCATACATTCCTAACCGCCCTGGGCCTGCACCAACGCACCGATCAATTGGCCAGAAGCACGCCGCAAGCCGGCGAAAGACTGCGCCTGGCGGCGCGCCGCCTCACCGCGCCGGAAGCCATGGGCAGCCTGTTCAAAGCCATGGCGATATGCCCTAAGGGCTTGCCGCCAATGCCAGGATTCGAATTGCCATGAACGTGGAGTTTTTAACCGCTGAACTGCCCGCTCTGCACGGGTTTTTTACGCGCAATGGCGGCGTTTCCACGGGCCTGTATGCCAGCCTCAATTGCAGCCTCTCCGGCGCCGACGACCCGGATGTGGTGCAGCAGAACCGCAAGCGAGTCGCCGAGGCGATGGGCGTTTCGCTGAAGAACCTGTGCGGGCTCAAACAGGTGCATGAGGCAACCGTGATCCATGTCACCACGCCCTGGGCCATCGGCGCCGGACCGCCGGCGGATGCCATGATCACCACCCAGCGCGGCATCGCCCTTGGCGTGATCACCGCCGATTGCGCGCCGGTGCTGTTTTGCGACGATGCCGGCGCCTGCGTCGGCGCCGCCCATGCCGGCTGGCGGGGCGCGCTGCTCGGGGTGTTGGAAGCCACCGGTATGGCCATGCGCTCCAAGGGTGCGGTTGGCATCCGCGCGATCATCGGCCCCTGCATCCAGCAGCAAAGCTACGAAGTCGGCGCTGATCTGCGCGACGCCGTGTTGGCGCGCAACGCCGCCCATTCACGGTTTTTTGGCCCCGGCATTTCCGCGGAGAAATGGCAGTTCGATTTGTCCGGCTATTGCGCGGCCCGGCTGGCAAGCGTCGATATTCCTGCCAGCATTTTGCCGCGTGACACTTTTGCCGAGGAACAAAAATTCTTCTCGCATCGCCGCCGCAGCTTGCGCAAGGAACCCGTCCTCGGCCACCAGATATCCGTGATCAGAACCCTCTGATGCGCCGGCTGGCTCTGCCTATTGCGATGCTGCTCCCAATCCTGCTTGGGGGCTGCGGGACTCTGCCGCAACCGTTTTATGGCAATCCCGGTCCGGAGGGCGCAAAACTCGCCATTCCGCCGCCACCTGTGCTTATCATCCCGCCTCCTACCCAGGCACTGCTCGCCGACGATTCCGCCAGGCTTTATGCCGCCGACCTCGCCGCCGCCTTTGTCGCGCTCGATGTCCCCAGCATCGCTGGTCCGGGCCAAAAGACCGATTGGCGCCTGATCGCTACGGCCAGCTTGAGCGGCAACGATGTGATTCCCGCCTACACCATCCTCGGTCCGGACAGTAAGAACTATGGCAGCCAGACCGGCGCGAAGGTGAATGAGGCTGACTGGGCGAACGGCAACGCGCAGGCGCTGAACAAGGCAGCCGCCACCGATGCGCTGGCCTTGTGCAACCTGCTCGCCTCGGTGAATGCCAGCGTACAGCAATCCAACCCGCAATCGCTGGAAAACCGCCCCGCCCGCATTTTCATGGGCAATGTCACCGGCGCCCCCACCGATGGGGACAGCGCGCTGGCTTTGGATATCACGCGCGACCTGCCGAGCATTCAAGGCGTGCTGGTCGAGAACCCGGCGGAAGCCGATTTCACCGTCAGCGGCCAGGTTAAGACTCAACCTGATACCAACAGGCAGTTGCTCGTGCAGATCACCTGGACGGTTCGCGATTCCAACCACCGCGCCATCGGCCAGGTCACCCAGCTCCACGACCTCGACCCCGCCGACATCACGCCCTACTGGGGCGACGTTGCCGCCGCCGCCGCGAGCCAAGGTGCATCCGGCGTGCAGCAGGTAATCAGCAACGCGACATTGCAAAAGAAATCCGGGCATAAAATCCACGGATAGAGCGTTTATTCTTCGCCGTGAATTTGTAATTTTTGTAAATGGAAACACTATTTTGCGGCGTACGGGGTACATTTGATTCGGTTTCTGCATCGAACCTCCCGGATATGCCACGCTTTTGAATCTGCAGGAAGACAATGCGGCCAGCGATGAAACCGCCATATTGGTGGTGCATAACGCCGGCCAGACCGTCGGCCTTGGCGTTTCTGCATTCGGTGAAGGCATGGAAGTGATTTTGAAACCTCTTGAGGGCATGCTGGCAAGAATTCCGGGCTCTCCCGGCACGGCGTTGCCGGGCGACGGCCAGGTTCCTGCTGGTTCTGGATTTGAAAGAGTTGATCGCATGACCATCCGCCCTGACGATGCCGTGATTTTCCTGGAAGGCGATTGCGGCTTGGAAGATGCCGAAGTTCTGCTGCAGGATATCCAGGCCGGTGCCACGCTGATCGACAGCGGCGATGACAAAATGGTGTGCGTGATACTGGCGGCGCAGGCGGCAGCATTGCGTGACCGCATTGACACCGGCGAAACCATCGACCTCGTGTGGCGCACCGTCGATGTTCTAACAAAAATGGCCAGCCTGGCGCCGGAACTCTCGCGCCATAATCCCGGCGCCGACATGGAGCGGCAATGCGCCGCCGCGATCGCCAACATGACCAACATCAGTCAATCCCTTGCCGACATGGCGTTTCAGCAGTCCCAGCAGCAGGATTTTACGCGGCAAATGGCCGATTGCATCGCGATCGCGCTAACGCGGCTCGCAGCATCCCGGGTGGCAGGGCAAGCGCCGTTCTCACCCGGTGATCTGGAAAAACTATATGTATGCGCGGAGCAGCGCGAGATACATCAAATCGCGATTCGCGGTTAGGCCGAGGGAAGCGGCGCGACTCGCCCCGGTCATTTCCCGCATGCTGGTAAGCACGGAGGCTGGCTCATCGTTGAGCATCAGATATGCTCGCAAGGCGCCGAGCGGCCGGCTGCGCCCCTGCTCCCACTACCGAATCTGATCGACCGTGAACCCGAACACAGAAGCAAAGGCGTTCCGGGAAAGAACGGTCTTGGCGCGGAGAACGTGTCAAACTGACCCATTTTGTTCGGCAACAAGTGCCGAAAACGTTGATTTCCTTTACGAAAATTGGTGAGCCCGGTGGGATTCGAACCCACGGCCATTCGATTAAAAGTCGAATGCTCTACCGACTGAGCTACAGGCTCTCCAAAAGCAGGATGGGTTTTGATCGAACCAAAGGTTCGAGCGAAATCCATGACTTGCTCGTCAAATCAAAGTTCGAACATCATCGCCATCAGGCAACCATGCTCAGCGCGGAGAAATAGGGTTTTGCCCGCTTCGTCAATAGCCGCTTGGCGCTACCCGGCCAGCGTCATTTTTATGATGGAATCCGGGTTGACGACGGCGCCGCTTTGCGGGTCGCCTTTTTTGATCTGCTGCACCGCGTCTATTCCCGCCGTTACCTGGCCAATTATGGTGTATTGGCCATCCAGGAAAGTCGCCGGCGCAAAGCAGATGAAAAACTGGCTGTTTGCCGAATTCGGGTCGGAGGTGCGCGCCAGCCCCACCGTGCCGGTGAGGAAGCTGGCATTAGTGGTAAACTCCGCGGGCAGGTTGGGCAGCTTGCTGCCGCCGGAGCCGGTATTGCTGGGGTCGCCCGTCTGCGCCATGAAGCCGGCGATGACGCGGAAAAACTGGCAGCCATCATAAAATCCCTGGCCGGTCAGCGTTTTGATGCGCGCCACCGATTGCGGCGCCAGATCGGGGCGCAGCGCGATGGTCACCTGGCCATATTTCAGCTCCAGATAGACGGTGTTGGAAAGATCATCGGCATTGGCAGTTTCGGTCATGAATGTTTCCGTGGTGAGAGGAGTTGCGGCCAGTGTGCCGAGGAATGAACGCCGTTTAAGTAGGCGCGGAAGGTTTTGTCTCATGGGCATTTCCCTATTTTTTGTTCAGCCGGGCAAGCGTGCGCTCATTTGTAAGCCGGGGAACAAAGGATGAAATATCCCCGCCAAAAGAAGCAATATCCTTGACGAAGCGCGAGGAGATGAACTGATGGTGCTCGCTCGCCATCAAAAACACCGTCTCGATATCGGAATCCAGCCGGTAATTCATGCCGGCCATCTGAAATTCATAATCGAAATCGGAAACGGCGCGCAGGCCCCGAATGATCATCCCCGCCCCAACCTCGCGGGCGAAGGTAATAAGCAGGTTTTCATAGATTTTCACTTCAATCGCCGTGCCGGTTTTGGCGGAAATGATCTCGGTCTCATTGCGCACCAACTCGGCACGTTCCTCCAACGGGAAGATCGGCCCTTTGCCCACATTCGCCGCAACGCCCACCACCAGCTTGTCCGCCAGTTTGGCGGCGCGGGTGATGATGTCCAGATGGCCGTTGGTGATGGGATCGAAGGTGCCCGGATAGAGTGCAATCCGCTCCTTGGGCGCAGCCCGCTCCTTGGGCTTAGCCATCGTCGTTCTCCTGCTCCTGCTCCTGCTCGATCACCGGGAACACGCTGGTCACATGCTCATCCTCATCCACCCGGACAAGTGTGACGCCCATGACCGAACGGCCGGTAATGCGCACTTGGTCAACCGGTACACGGATCAGCCTTCCGCCATCGGTCACCAGCATCACATCGTCGCCCGGCCGCACCTGGAAGCTGCCGGCGACCGTCTTGCCGTTGCGCTTTGCGCTGAGCGTAATATTCGCAATCCCCTGGCCGCCCCGCCCGGTGACGCGATATTCATAGGCAGAAGAGCGCTTGCCAAATCCGGCATCGGTAACGGTGAGAAGAATCTCCTCGCCCGCCTGCAATTCGGCGATCCGGTCCTCCGACAGCGCGATATCGGCCACCGGCTCCTCCGCATCCGCGGCGGAATCGGTTTCTTCCTCACCATTGCGGCGCAAGGTTGCGGCGTATTTCAAATAGGCGGCGCGCTCATCGGGCGTCGCCTCCACATGCCGCAGCACCGAGAGGCTGATCACCTTGTCGCCAGTCAGCAATTTGACGCCGCGCACGCCGGAGGAATCGCGGCCCGAGAATACCCGCAGATTGTCGTCGGTAATCTGGAACCGGATGCAGCGGCCAAGCGCGGTGGCCAGAAACACATCATCGCCCTCGCGGCAGGTGGCAACGCCGATCAACCGGTCGCCCTCATCCAGCTTCATCGCAATCAAACCGACTGCCCGCACATTGCGGAAATCGGAGAGTTTGTTGCGCCGCACGCCGCCGCTGGCGGTGGCGAATACCAGATGGAGATTCTCCCACAGGCTCTCATCCTGCGGCAAGGGCAGCACCGCAGTAATCTCATCGCGCCCAAGCTCGGGCAGCAGGTTAATCAGCGCCCGGCCCTTGGCGATGGTCGTTGCTTCCGGCAAGCGCCACACCTTTTCGCGGAAGGCCTTGCCGCCAGAGGAGAAGAACAGCACATATTGATGCGTATGCGCATTAAAACTGCGCGTCACCATGTCATCGCCACGCGTCGAGGTCGCCGAGCGCCCGCGCCCGCCGCGGTTCTGCGCCCGGAATGTCTCCAACGAAGTGCGTTTGATGAACCCGTCACGGGTGAGCGTTACCACCATCTGTCCCGGCTCGATCAGGCTCTCATCATCCTGCTCGATCTCGGAATTCTCGATCGTGGAAAGCCGCGGTGAGGCGATCTTGGCCCGCGCCGCCACCAATTCATCGCGCATGACTTCCAGCCTGCGAATGCGCGAGCCGATAACCTCCAAAAGCTCGCCGATGCGCGTTGCAACCTCGGTCAGCTCGGCCTGGATCTTATCGCGCTCCAGCCCGGTCAACCGCGCCAGGCGCAGTTCCAGAATGCCGCGCGCCTGCGCCTCGGTCAGGCGCATCGTGTTGTCCTCGGCGATGTGGTTGCCGACATCGTCGATCAACGCCAGCAAGGGCGCCACATTTTCCGCCGGCCAGTCGCGTTCCATCAGCGCCGCCCGCGCTGTGGCGGCATCCGGGCTGCCGCGAATAATGGCGATGACATCGTCGATATTTGCAACCGCGGTGGCGAGACCCACCAACAGATGCGCGCGGTCGCGCGCCTTGTTCAGTTCAAAGCGCGCCCGCCGCAGAATCACCTCTTCGCGGAATTCCACAAAGCAGACCAACAGGTCTTTCAATCCCATCTGCCGCGGCCGGCCGCGATCCAGCGCCAGCATGTTGATGCCGAAGCTGGTCTGCAGATTGGTGAAGCGATAGAGCTGGTTCAGCACCACCTCGCCGGTGGCGTCACGCTTCAACTCGATCACGATGCGCATGCCCTCGCGATCGCTCTCATCGCGCAGATCGCCGATGCCTTCGATATCCTTAGCCCGCACCAATTCGGCAATGCGCTCCAGCAGCGAGGCCTTGTTCACCTGATAGGGAATTTCTGTCACCACGATCGCGTCGCGATCCTTGCGGATTTCTTCGATGGAAGCGCGCGCCCGCAAGGTGATGCTGCCGCGCCCGGTCTCGAAAGCCGAACGGATTCCGGAACGGCCCAGAATAATGCCGGCGGTCGGGAAATCCGGGCCTGGCACGATCGCCATCAGCTCATCGAGCGTGATCTCCGGATTGGCGATCAGCGCCAGCGTCGCATCCAGAATTTCCCCAGGATTATGCGAGGGAATATTGGTCGCCATGCCCACCGCAATGCCACTGGCGCCATTGATCAGAAGATTGGGAAAGGCCGCCGGCAGAACCACCGGCTCACGCTCGCTCTCATCGTAATTGGGCTGAAAATCCACCGTCTCGTTGTCGATATCTTCCAGCAGCAGCATGGCGGAGGCAGCCAACCGCATTTCGGTATAGCGCATCGCCGCCGGCATATCACCATCGACGGAGCCGAAATTGCCCTGGCCGTCAATCAATGGCAGGCGCATGGAAAATTCCTGCGCCATGCGAACCGCCGCAAAGTAGATCGCGCTATCGCCATGCGGATGGTATTTACCCATCACCTCGCCCGCCATGCGGGCCGATTTGCGATAAGGCTTGTCCGGCGTGTTCCCGGATTCGTTCATCGCGAACAAAATCCGCCGATGCACCGGTTTCAACCCGTCCCGCGCATCCGGCAGCGCTCGCGAGACGATGACGGACATGGCATAATCCAGATAGGATTTGCGCATCTCCTGCTCAATCGACACAGGTTCCTGCCCGCGCGGCGGCGGTGGCCCGGCGCTGGATTCGTCCGTGATGTCGCTCATATCAGGCCGGGTTCAGGGCAGACTTGAGAAAAGATTCGCGCCGCACCGAATAACACGTTGAATACATTAATTAAAACATCCCGATTACCTGGAATCTTATAAAGAATTTCCGCAAGAAGTCAAATTTCGGGCGGCGTGGTCCAGCAAATTGGACCTTGGCCGGCGCCGCTGCTTTACTCCGGAAATAACCCGCAATCAGGTGACAGATGAAAGCCTATCTCGCCGGACCGGACGTTTTTCTGCCTCATGCAGTTGCGAACGCCGCAGCCAAAATCGCCATCTGTGCGAAATACGGCATTCAGGGCCTGGCGCCACTCAACGAGGAGATCGGCGCCCTCGCCGCCTTGCCGGATGAGGAGGCTTGGCGTGTCATCTACGGCAAGGATATCGCGATGATGCAGGAATGCGACATCATCATCGCCAACCTCACGCCGTTTCGTAGCACCTCAGCGGATGCCGGAACGCTGATCGAGGTCGGATGGTTTCTTGGCCAGAGCAAACCGGTCTTCGGCTATTCCAACAGCGCCGAGCCATTCGCCACGCGAAGCCATTTCTATCTCTCCGCCATTGCCGACCCCATCCCCGGCCTCGCCGTGGAAGGCTTCGGCCTGCCGGATAATCTCATGATCGCGGGCGCCGTGGCCTATGGTGGCGGGCTCGCCCTCACTTTGCCGGCGGATGGCGTCAGCCGCGCCTTCGATGCCCTGGACGTGTTCGAAACCTGCACCGAAGCGGCCGCAGCCAAGCTCCTGGGAGGAAAGGGGCGTTAATCCAGATTTTCGAGTTCGGATTGTGAGTTTATCACCGATCCCAACAGCCCGTAATCTTTTGCCTCCGTTGTATCAAGCCAGAAATCTCGCGCCGTATCCAAGGCGATTTTTTCCGGCGTTTGACCCGTCGCTTCCGCGAAGAGACGGTCGAACCGCTCGCGCATCTTCCT
>JAMFRY010000281.1 GCA_026225015.1 Alphaproteobacteria bacterium | reverse complement strand
GCCGGTCGGCGTGGTGGTAGCGGCGGGGCCCGTGGTGGCGTCGGTACGGAACGAGGTGCATGTCGCGGTGGTGCAATCGACCCATCGCGTCCGGCTGCGGGCGCGCAAGGCTTCCGAGCATCTGGCGGAACCTAGCCGCCTGAAACATGGCCCTGCTGCAGGAGTGGCCGAAAATGTAGCGAAACCCGTTGCCGTGACGGGCACCGGCGCCTCCAAACCGTTAAGCGTGGCCGCCGCCGTTCCGTAACGCGAGGCGGCACAAGCTGCCGCGCCAGCGGATTGAGCTGCCCTTCCGCCCGGCAGCTTCGTGCACAGCTACCCTTTTGCGCTTGTCTGGCGCTCCTGGTTATAGTCGAGTGTGCCGAACATCCAGTCGTAGAGCAGCGAGATGGTTGCGTAATTGCCGCCGGTAAACGTCACATGGTGGTTATGGTGCATCTGCGACATGGTGTTGAGATATCTGAACGGAAAGCGATCGGTGGTCCACAAATCGTGGTTATGCAGGTTGATCTCGGTAAAGGCTAACCATGTGACGACGATGGTTACAACACTGAATTGGCCCATCAACAGCGACAACACGGCGATGCTCGCGGCGTAGAGCCCCAGCCCGATCGCCACCTCCACCGGATGGATATAGCTCGCATCCCAGCGGCAGGGATTGTGCTGGCGATGATGGACAGCGTGGATATGCAGCAATGGACCGCCCAGGAAGCCGTTATCGTGGAAGAGGAAGCGGTGGGTGAAGTAATAGAAAAAATCGTAGAACATCAGGATGACGCCGATATCGAGCAGCATCTTCCACCAGGGTTGCGCCCGCGTGGTCAGGCAGAATGGCAGGACCATGCCGAAGATCACCACCAGATAGAGAACACTCCATTTGCGGTTCCATTTCTGGGTGGCGGCGTAGCCGGGCCGCTCCATCTTTTTCTTGAACGTCTCGCTGTTGAGCTTTCCCGCCTCTCGGAACGCCGGAACCAGCAAAGCGAGTTGCTTGCCGAGGATCGTGGCCACGATGATCCCGATGCCGGCATAAAGCGATAACTGCCAGTGATACTGCGCCAGGAGGGGTGTAAAAAAATCAGTTTTCATAAGCTACGACCTTTAACCTGCTAGCAGATGATTCAAACCGCCTGAACCAAACGTGCTTATAACTATGATATAGTGTAGATCAAATCAATCCCGCGAATCAACCGCGCAAAGCGGCAAAAAAACCCCGGCAGTCTCCTGCCGGGGTTGTAACTGCCTGGGATTAAGACAGCGTTACTGCAGAATGATCTGCACGCGGCGGTTCTGCGGCTCGCGCACGCCGGGGCCGGTAGGGACTAGCAGATGCGTTTCACCATAAGCATGGATCGAGATTTCCGATTGCTGAACGCCATCGGTGACGAGTTGGGATTCCACCGCCTGCGCCCGGCGCTCGGACAGACCCTGGTTGTAGGCGACCGTGCCGGAGGTGTCGGTATAGCCGTTGACGACGATATCGGTCGTCTGCTGGGTGTGGCTGTCCGATGCGGCCTGCGCGATGATCTCGGTCGCCCGCGGCGTAAGATCGGATTTATCCCAGTCGAAGAACACCAGATAGGTCTTCGCCGGCGCCGGTGCCGGTGCTGCCACGGGGGCCGGGGCAGGCGAGGGGGCGGGGGCCGGCGGCGGGGTTACGCCGAAGGCATAGCGCAGGCCAACCAGCACCTGGTTGTTGTATTCGTGCAAAATCTTCGCGCCAACCGGAGCGCCGGCATAGCTGCCGTTGTATTTGCGTGAACCCGCCAGACCGATGAAGCGGTATTCCACCGTTGCGGAAAGCCCCGGGATTGGCGCGATCGGCACAGCCACGCCCGCAATGCCCTGATAGGCGAGCGCCGACTTGTCTTTGTCGAAAGAGGCATCGCCGCCGTTGAGGGTGCCGCCGGCGCCGTCAAATCTGGCAACCTGCCAGCCTACGCCGCCGCCGAGATAGGGATAGAGATAGGGCAGCCCGACATCGAAGTCATAATACCCGTTGAGGAACGCGCCGTATTTTTGCTCCTGGCCGGCGGCCTTGCCGCCGACGCCGGGACCCTCGGACGTTACGTTCTTCAGGCGATTTTGAATATAATCGCCTTCGACCTCGACACGGAAACCGTTGCCGAAACCATAGCCAACGGCGGCTTCGCCGGTAAAGCCGCCATCCAGTGACACGCGGGCGTCAAACGGCACATTGGCGCCGCTAACGGTGATGTCCTTGCTCTTGAATTTCTCTTCAGAGCTATAGCCGGCGCCGCCGGCAGCATAGAGACCAGTGACCGGCTGGGCTTTGGCCACGTGGGAGAGCGCAACCGGCGCTGCGAGCACCGTTGCCGTTAGCAGGGCAATCCGAAACTTCATCGATAACTCCTTCAAATGGCCGGACCGGGAAGATCTGGCTGGCGTTCAGGCTCTTAAATGACCCGAACTGCTATCTAGCGTAAGCGGTGATGAAAACGAGTGGGATGCCCGGCTTTGCCTCGTGCTGTAGCAAAAATACAACAATTTGTTGCACTTACCGGATATCTTTCACACAAGTTACATCGCCGCAATCTGCAACGCATAACAATTTGAACCAAGTGATCCGTTAAGAGCAGTCGATGATTCGGAAGGTTTCGCTGGCATCTCCGGCAACTGCCGCGCCTGGCTCGGAACGGAGCAGCCAGCCGCGGTAATCGGGCGGGGCGGAGGCATCCTCGGTGTTTTGCAGCGCGAGAAACACGGCGGCATCCGGAACCTGATCTGGCGGACGCGTGACGCAGGCCAGCACGTTCACCTGGAGATCGCCCACGACCGACTGGCCGCCGACGGGAATGGATAGCTGGATGACCTCGCCATCTATTTTATCCAGGACACCGATTTCCGCGAACTTGCCAGGCTGCCAAGTATTGGGCGGCGTGGGTATCGTGTCCTGGTCCGAGGGCTGGCTCTGAGGCGCGGCCGGCCCAGGCGCGGCGGGTTCTGCCGCGCTGGGGATGGTTTGAGCTGCGGCGGGGGCAGAACCGGAAGTCTCGGGGCTTTGCGTGTTACCGTTATCTGTATTGCTGCTATCGGTCCCTGCGGATGCAGGCGGGTTCGGCGGGACCAGGAAGGGCGGTGCGGTATCCGGCGTTTGCGGCGCTGGCGGACTGGGTGGTGACGCCGCGATGGCCGGCGCCGGGGGCACCGCAATTGCGTTGTTGTCCTGCCCGCCATTGTTCGGCGCCAGTATGGCGGGCGGCGCCGCAGGTTGGGCCGCTCCCAGCTGTGATTGCGCGAGTGCCGAAACCTGGGTGGAAGCGCTAAGAAAAACGGCCAGTGCCGCCGCATGAAGCGCCCGCATTATTTGGCTCCGGGCGTCCCCGGCAACGCCGCTTGGTTGCTTGCGGCAGGCGCGGCTGGCCCAGGCACGGCGCCACTCTGCTGACTGGCTCCCTGATTGCTACCCCCGGACTTGCCCATGTTGAATATGAACTGGCCGAGCAGGTTTTCGATATTGATGGCCGATTGCGTCACCGCGAAGGCCTGTCCGGGCTGCAGCATGTTGTCATCGCCGCCGGGCGAGATGCCGACATAGTTGCCGCCCAGCAAACCGTCGGAGCTGATCGAGGCGCTGCTATCGGCCGGCAATTTGACGCCGTCGTTAATTTGCAGCTTCACCACAGCTGCGTAGGTCTGCGGATCGAGGCTTTCAGCGGCCACGTGACCGATGATCACGCCGCCCAGTTTGACGTTTGAGCCGACCGTGAGCCCGCCGATATCGGAAAACTGCGCCCGCAACGGATAGCCGGCGCCGCCCAGGGCCTGGGCGCGGCCAAGGGCATAGACCAGGAACACCGCGGCGACGGCGATCACCGCGAGCCCGGTCAGGATTTCGGGAAATTTGCGCGACATCGTATTTCACAAACCTCGGTAGTGGTTTTACAGATCGGGTGTCCAGGACTGGTAGTCGGCGGAGGCGCTGGCACGGTGGCCACCTTCATAGTCATGCCCCGGGGGGCGATAACCCTCCTTCGTGCCGGTCTGGTTCGGCAAATGCGGCTTTTGCCAGGGCTTGCGGCCGGTGTCGGGCAGAGCTTCGTCGGTAAGGTAATGCAGCCAGGCATGCCATTCCGGTCCGATCAAGGAAGCATCGGTCGCACCGGCCGCATACACCACCCAGCGGCGCGGACGGGCGCCAATGGCCGGGACGCGCTGCTGAAAATAGCGGTTGCCAAGGCTGTCCTTCCCCACCGAACCGCCATGGCGCAGCGTAAGCAGCACCAGGCCGGGGTTGCGGAACAGGCCCTTGACGCCACCCAGTTCGCTTAACTTGGGTTTGGAATAGGTCGTTGAACTGCTCATAGGCTTCGGTATAGGTGATGAATTGCGCGCGGTCCATATTGCGGGAATCCGCAAATATCCACAGGATTTTGTGGTTAAATTTGATCCACCTACTAAATGCACTTTTATTGGCGGCCATCGCATCATAGACTGGCGGCATGACGCAGCAAATCTCGCACAAATCCTGGCACGGCATCCGGCAATTTCCCTTCTCCGCCCGTGGTGAGCCTGACAGGGGTGAGCCTGACGGGTGCGAGCCCGACGGGCCGGCAGCCCGGGTCAATCTACCCGTTTCATGGGGCCAGCAAGCCGCCGACGCGCTGGCCGCGTTGCTGCCGGCTCGCCTGTCGCTCGATATCATTGCAGCCGCGAATGCATGGATTGCGCCGATTGCGGCGCGTGCCGCCGGCGCCGGCGTTTCGGAAACCATGACGGCTGAGTTGCATGGTCTGCTGGCGGCAAGGCGAGGTGCTCCGGGCGCTGCGATCTGGCGGGACGAAGCTGAGCCGCGCGCCCCGCTCAGCTTCGTGTTCAACCTTAGTACATTTCTGGATGAGGGCCTGGGGTTCGATCTCGCCGGTTTCGGCAATGCCGTGGCGCTTGCTGTGACCGCGCTCACCCTCGCTGCCCCCTCGGCGCACCGGTTGGCCGTCGGCTTTACCGATCTGCATCTGTTCGTCACCAGGCTGGGTCTGGACTATGACAGCGCGGAGGCGAGGGACCTTGCTGTCACGCTGGCGGCCTACGTTACGGCGCGCGCCGATCTGGCCTCTTCGGCCTTGCTCGCCCGCGGCACTGCGCCGGGCTACGCGATACCCACGCCGGCCGCGCTGCCGAAAACCACCGTGCTGCCAGGGCTCACCGAGGCCGCCCTCGCCGCGCAGCGCGAAGCGGCAGCTCTCGGCACGCGCCGGCACGAGGCCGTGAACGGTTTTCCTGCAGAGCCGGAAGTGGAAGCGTTGCTTGGCGCCGTGACGACCGGCTTTCTGCCGGCAACCTCGGCCCTTGATGATTCGGGCGGCCTGCACCCATGGGCACGTGCCTGGCTGGCGCTACGGCAGATCACCCCGGAAGCGGCGCTGGCGGCGGCGATCGCCGGCAACAACCTGCTCGCCCCGCCAAAGCTGGGCGCGGCAAGCGCGATGCATGACGCGCTCAAGCCCTATATGAGTGTCATGCCCGCCCGGCCGGAACTGCCCGCCCCGGCGCCGGCGGCCCCAACCCGCGAGACGCTGCCCGCAAGGCGGACCGGCTACACCCAAAAAGCCACCATCGGCGGCCATAAACTATTCCTTTCCACGGGCGAGTACGGCAATGGCCGGCTCGGCGAGATATTCATCGCCTTGCATAAAGAAGGCTCGGCATTTCGCGGTCTGATGGATGCATTCGCCATCGCCGTCAGCCTTGGTCTCCAGCACGGGGTCAGGCTGGAAGATTTCGTCGAGGCCTTCACCTTCACCCGCTTCGGCCCGGCCGGCGCGGTGGAAGGCGATCCGGCGGTGTTGCAGACGACCTCGATGATCGACTATGTATTCCGCAATCTGGCGGTGAACTATCTTGGCAGCCATAGCGTTGCGCCGGCCAACCCTGAGGCGGCGGACACCATCGGTGAAGGTGCTGCGGATCGTTCGCCGCTGCTGCCGCTGGACCTGCCGGAGCCCCGCTTCCCGGCGCCCCGCGAACGGCGCCGGGCGTTCAAACTGGTGAGTGGACAATGACGGTTATTGAGCGGCTCGCGGATCTCGGCATCACCCTGCCAACGCCGATGGCCCCGGTCGCCACCTATGTGCCGGTCACCATCGCCGGAAATCTGGTCATCGTCAGCGGCCAACTCCCCGCGATCGAGGGCAAGGTGGCTGTTACCGGCAAGCTTGGCGCCGGCGTTTCGCTTGAGGAGGGGCAGCATGCCGCGCGACTCTGCCTGATCAATGTGCTGGCGCAATTGCAGAACTTGGTGCCGGGCGGGCTGGATAGGATAGCCAGGGTGCTGCGGCTGGGCGGGTATATCGCTGCCGCGCCTGACTTCACCCAGCATGCGGTGGTGATGAACGGCGCCTCCGACCTGACCGTCGCGGCTTTTGGCGAAGCCGGGCGGCATGCCCGCTCCACCATCGGCGTCGCCTCGCTGCCACTGGATGCAGCGGTGGAGGTTGATGGAATGTTCTGGCTAAGTTAGATACATTCACGTTACGGTTGGCCGGGGGCTGTTCAACGTAGTGAATGAAACTGAATGATTACAAAATTTTAGGATGGATTGCGGCTTGGTATAGCCTATTCGCAACGCCGAAAGGACGCGCTAAGTGGTTTCGGCATGACTAAGCGGCATACCTCCCGGCTGGCGGCGCGGATTGGCCTCAACCTGGCTCTGGACGGGGGTCTTTCGGGATTGGCGGTGTTGGCGGCTGGCTGGCTGGCCGATCCGGCGCGACCGCTGCCGCAGCCGCTGGCCTTGCCGCTGGCCGGCGCCGCCGCGATCTGGCTCATCGGCGTGCCGTTCGGCCTGTCGCGGCTGCATTGGCGGTTTACCTCGCTGCGGGACCTGGCCTGGATCGGCGGCGCCAGCCTGCTCGCCGCTTTGATGCTCACGCTGCTGCTGGTGGGCGCCGGGCTTGGGCTGCCTTCGGCCAGTTATCCGGCCTGTCTAGCGCTGTGTCTGATCGCCGCGCTCACCACGCCGCGGCTGCTCTACCGGCTACGGCGGCATCCCGGTCCAGGATCCGCGTCCGCGCAGACCGGCGACGGCGCCACCGCCATTCTGGTCGGGACGGGTGAAGCTTCGGAATTGTTCTTAAGCGCGCTGGCGCGAAACAGCGCCAATCCCTATCGGGTGGTGGGGCTGATCGCGCGCTCGTCGCACCATACCGGGCGGCGCATTTGCGGCCATGACATCCTGGGCGCGGTTGCACAGGCAGAGCCGGTGCTGGTGAGGCTGCAAAAATCCGGCGCCCTGCCGGAATTGCTGATCATCACTTCGCCGGATCTCAACGGCGATTCACTGGCTGGTTTGCTGGCGGCGGCCAACCGGTTTGGGTTGCGCGTACTACGCACGCCCAATCTCACCGCACTGGCGCCGGCGAATGACGTCTCGCTGCAATTGCAGCCGATCGCGATCGAAGATCTGCTCAACCGGCAGCAGGTAACGCTCAACCGCGAGGGGATGGCCGCCTTGATCCGTGACCGGCGCGTGCTGGTGACCGGGGCAGGGGGCAGTATCGGCTCGGAACTGGCGCGTCAGGTTGCCGGGTTTGATCCGGCGGAAATCATGCTGTTGGACAATGGCGAATTCGCGCTCTGGCAGATCGATCTGGAACTTGGCCAGGTCGCGCCTGCGACGCTGCGCCGCGCCGTGATTGCCGATGTGCGCGATGCCGGGCGGATGCAGAGCCTTTGCGCCGAGTTCCGGCCGGAGCTGGTATTCCACGCCGCCGCGCTGAAACATGTGCCGATCGTGGAGGCGAATCCGCTGGAAGGGCTGCACACCAACGTGCTTGGCACGCGCGCCGTCGCCGATGCGGCGCGGTCATGCGGCGCCGAACTGATGGTGCTGATTTCAACCGACAAGGCCGTCAATCCCAGCTCGGTCATGGGGGCATCCAAACGCCTCGCCGAAATGTATTGTCAGGGTCTCGAGATTGCCGGCCGCCGAGTTGCCTCCGAGATGCGTTGCGTGACAGTTCGTTTTGGTAACGTGCTGGGCTCAACCGGTTCGGTAGTTCCGCTGTTTCAGCAGCAATTGGCGCATGGCGGCCCGTTGACGGTGACACATCCGGATATGCAGCGCTATTTCATGACCGTTCGCGAGGCGGTCAGCCTGGTCTTGCAGGCTTCCGCCGTGGGCAGTAGGGAGGAAGCGGTCGAGGATGGCGGCATCTTCGTTCTGGACATGGGCGAGCCGGTAAAAATTCTCGATCTCGCCCGGCAGATGATCCGGCTTGCGGGGTTGAAGCCCGATATCGACATCGAAGTTCGGTTCACGGGCTTGCGGCCAGGCGAGAAGCTGTTTGAGGAATTATTCCACGGCAATGAAGCGCCAGCGCCGACCGGCTATCCGGGCCTGTTGATGGCAACGCCTCGTACGGCGGATTTGCGGCTTGTCAGCAATGCGCTGCGCGAGCTGGAACAAGCGGTGGCCGCCGGCGATGCCGAGGCGGCGCTGCAAATTCTGGCGCGCATGGTGCCGGAATTCGATCATAATGCGCCGGGCGGGCAGGCGGGGCTCGCGGTTTCCACCGCGGCGCAGTAATCTCGCCGGCATGAACGCGCCGCATCCCGCACCGATCCCGTTTCTTGACCTGAACGCCCAACAGGCGCGGATCGGGCCAAAATTGCGCGAGCGGATGGATGCCGTGCTGGCGCATGGGCAGTTTGTCCTCGGGCCCGAAGTCGCGGAGCTGGAGGGGCGGCTTGCGGCGTTTTGCGGCGCCAGCCATTGCGTGAGCGTAAGCTCCGGCACCGATGCGCTGCAAATCGCCTTGATGGCCGAGGGCGTGGGGCGCGGCGATGCGGTTTTCCTGCCCGCCTTCACCTATACGGCGACAGCGGAAGTGCCGCTGCTGCTGGGGGCGACGCCGGTATTCGTCGATGTCGATCCACGAACCTTTCAGATGGACCTGACCAGCCTGCGCGGCAGAATCGCCGGTGTTAAAAAAGCTGGCAGGTTGCGGCCGCGGGCGATTATCGGCGTGGATTTGTTCGGCCAGCCGGCGGACTGGGCGGGATTGCGGGAAATTGCGGCGCGGGAAAAGCTGTTCACCCTGGATGACTGCGCGCAGAGTTTCGGCGCCAGTCTGGCAGGCAGGAGGCTGGGGCGCGAGGCGGACGCAACTGCCGTAAGTTTCTTCCCCTCCAAGCCGTTGGGCGCCTATGGCGATGGCGGCGCTCTGTTCACCGAATCCGCCGAGCGGGCGGCGCTGTACCGCTCGTTGCGGACCCATGGCGAGGGGACGGCGCGCTACGAGGTGCTGCGCATCGGCATGAATGGCAGGCTGGATACGCTGCAGGCGGCCGTTCTGCTTGCCAAGCTCGATGTGTTCGAGGCGGAGATTCTGCGGCGGGACGCGATTGCTGCGATCTATGATGCCGGCTTGCATGATATTCTCGAAATTCCCCGGCGGGTGCCCCAGAGCCGCAGCGCCTGGGCGGTTTACGCCATTCTGCTGCCGGATGAAGTGCTGCGCGATGCGGCGCTTGGGGGCTTGAAGGCGGCGGGCATTGGCTGCGCCGTGTATTATCCGCGGCCCCTGCACCACCAGCCGGCCTATGCCGAATCCCATGACAGGGCATCGCTACCGGTATCGGAGCGGCTTGGGAGCAGAATCATGGCCTTGCCGATCCATCCCGATCTGACCGAGCTCCAGGCAAAGCGGGTGGTGACGGTATTGCGCGCCACTTTGGAAGGTTGAGCCATGCCGCGCGGCGATCTGTTTCCGGAAATCGGGCCCTACCAGACCGGCTATCTGCCGCTTTCCGACGGCCATGTGATGTATTGGGAGCAGGTCGGCAACCCGAACGGCAAGCCGGTGCTGTTTCTGCATGGCGGGCCAGGCGCCGGGGCGGGCGCCGTGCATCGGCGGTTTTTCGATCCGAATATCTGGCGCGTGGTGATCTTCGACCAGCGCGGCGCCGGCCGCTCGACACCTTTGGGCGGGCTGAACGCGAATACCACGCCGTATCTGGTTGCCGATATCGAGGCGTTGCGAAAATTTCTCGGGCTGGAGCGGTTTTTGCTTTTTGGTGGCTCTTGGGGCTCCACTCTGGCGCTGGCCTATGCCCAGGCGCATCCGGAAGTGGTCATCGGCGCGGTGTTGCGCGGGATTTTTCTTGGCCGGGCGCAGGAATTGGAGTGGTTTCTGTATGGGTTGGCGCGGATATTCCCGGATGTGCACGCCACTTTCAGCCAGTTTCTCCCGGAGGCTGAACGCGGCGATCTTTTGGCCGGCTACCTCACCCGGCTGCGCGACAGCAACCCCGAAATCCATGGTCCGGCCGCCCGGGCCTGGAGCGTGTATGAAGGTTCCTGCTCGACGCTGATGCCGAATATTGAGGCAGTTTCAGCCTTCGCCCATGACCGTACCGCGATCGGCCTGGCGCGGATCGAGGCGCATTATTTCGCCAACGACCTGTTTCTGCCGGAAGGTGGTCTGCTGAACCATATGGAGGCCTTGCACAACATCCCCGGAGAGATCGTGCAAGGCCGCTACGACATGATCTGCCCGGCGCAATCGGCCTTTGATCTGGCCGCCGCCTGGCCATCCGCCAGGCTTACTTTAGTACCGGATGCCGGGCATTCCGCCTTGGAGCCCGGCGTGCGCACAGCGCTGATTGCCGCCTTGGATCGCTGCCGCGCCTTGACTTAATCTTCGGTTAAGTGACCAATTCATGAATTGACGGTCTTACCGCCGGGGGAGGCTCGATGCTCAAACGACGCAGTTTGCTGGCGGCTTCGCTGCTGCTGCCGGCGCAACAGGCTTTTGCGACCACATCGCAGCGCACCGAAACGCCCTGGCCGAGCGCGCTTTTGATGGCGACCGGCCGGCCGGGCGGCGTTTATACGATCTACAGCCCGGCCTGGGGCGCGCTGGCCCAGAAGGCGAGCGGTGTTGCCATTGCCTATTTGGCCTCCGGCGGCGCTGCCACCGATATTTTGCTGATCGAACAGGGTGCGGCGCAGCTGGGCATGACCACCGTCACGGTTGCCGACCAGGCGCGGACAGGCAGCGCGGCCTGGACCGCCGGGGTGAAGTTCGAGTCCTTCCGGGCGCTATTCCCTATTTTCCCCTCCGTTCTACAAATTATCGCGGCGCCGGGCAGCGGCATTACCGTGCTGAGTGACCTGTCGAACCGGAAAATCGGCGTCGGCCCGGATGGCGGCAGTGGTTCGGCTGCCCTGCCGGCATTGCTCGGAAGTCTCGGAATAACGCCATCGAGCTGCGTTACCGGCGACTACCTGTCGCAGATTCGCGAGCTGCTGGCGGGGAATCTCGATGCCTGCGCCTTCATCGGCGCCCCGCCAATGCCGGCGATTCAGCAAGCGGCAATGCTGCACCGTTTGGGGGTGATTGGGTTTACGCCGCAAGAGACGGTACGGGTCGTAAGTAGCGCGCCGGGCTGGACGGCAATGACCTTGCCGGCGGGGCTGTTCCCGAATCAGGCAATGCCGGTCGCCAGCATCGGAACGGTCAATTTCGCGATTGGCGCCGCTGGCTTGTCTGACACGCTGGTAGGGGTGATCACAACTGCCGCCATGCGTAATCGGGCCAGATTGGCAGCATTGGTGCCCGCAGTCGGATCCGCGCCGGCGCAGATGCTGCTTGGGCAAAGCGATATGATTTTCCACCCCGGCGCCGCCCTCGCATTGCGCCAACTGGGCATCAACGTGCCGGCGAAATTTATCGAGAGCTAGAAAAAAATGTAGGATGGGCAGAGCGCAGTGAAGCCCATCGCTTTGGCTGCAGTCGATGGGCTTCGCTTACGCTCTGCCCATCCTACATCGCTACCACGCAGCTCTACGCCTTTGTGCGGCCGATCGAGGCGAATTTCTTGTTGAATTTCGCAACCTGCCCGGCGGATTCGGAGACGCGTTGCACACCGGTCCAGGCGGCGTGGGATTTCGGGTCGATATCGAGGCGCAGCGTGTCGCCGGCCTTGCCCATGCAGGACTTGGTTTTAAATTCGGTGCCATCGGTCATCACGATATTGATCTCGTGATAGTCCGGGTGAATGTTCGCCTTCATCGTCGTCGCTCCATCGATATCTCGCCGCTGATCCCGACCAGCGGCGATTGCGAGCGTTTAGGGGCAAGCGCAGGCGCTTGCAAGGGCCGTGGAGCCGGCCAGGCTGTCAAGCGGGAAGGATGGAGCGGAAAATGGTTCGCGCGATGGCGATTTTGCTGCTGTGCCAGTTGGTGGGAACCATCCTGCAGCAGGCGACGGGGCTGCCTGTCCCAGGACCGGTTATCGGCCTGGTATTGCTGCTAGGCGTGCTGGTCTGGCGGGGTGGGCCCTCGGAATCGATGGCAGCAACCGCGCAGGGCATCCTGAAATATCTGGGATTGCTGTTCGTGCCAGCCGGGGTTGGTTTTATTACGGAATTGCAGGAATTGCGCGCCAATGCGATTGCGATTGCGATTGCCATCGTGGTTTCAACCCTTCTGTGCCTGGCGGTCACCGGATTGTTGATGCAATGGCTGCTGCGGGGTGAACGGAGCGAGAGTCGCGGCGATGCCGATGCCGCATAGAATTCTGCCATTTTTCCATATCTGGGCCTATTTGCAGACCCAGCCGCTGCTTGGCCTTACAGCGACTCTTTGCACCTGGGAGCTTGCCGACTGGGTCGATAAGCGCATTGGCCGCAAATCCTTCAGCAATCCGGTGCTGCTCTCGATCCTGTTCCTGGGGGCGGCGCTGCTACTGACCCATACGCCCTACAAGGCCTATTTCACCGGCGCGCAATACGTGCATTTTCTGCTTGGCCCCGCGACCGTCGCGTTGGCGGTGCCGATGTTTCATAATCTGCCGGCGATCCGGCGGGATTTTTTGGCCATCATCTCTGCGCTGACCGCGGGCTCGATTGCGGCCGCTTCCTCCGCCATGCTTATCGCCCATGCGTTGGGCGCGCCGGATTCAGTGGTGGTTTCGCTTGGCCCCAAATCCGTCACCACGCCGATTGCCATGGGTATTGCCCAGAATCTCGGCGGGCAACCGTCGCTGACTGCCGTATTCGTGATTCTCACCGGCATGTTCGGCAGCGTGATCTGCACCGGGCTGTTCCGATGGCTGCAGGTCAAGGACCGGCGCGCCCAGGGGCTGGCGGCGGGCACGGCGGCGCATGGCATCGCGACGGCAAGAATGCTGACCCTGAGCCAGACGGCGGGCGCGTTCGGCGGATTGGCCATCGGGCTGAACGGTATTGTCACCTCGCTGATCCTGCCCCTGCTGGTGCGGATATTCGGCCTTTGATCGGGCGCTCTTTCCACTGCGATAAAAGGCTTTTCAAATCGCGTGTTGTGGCCCATGGTGGCGGTGTTCCAACCTCCTTCCGCAGGAGAGCGCGGGTGAAAGCCCGCCGCCGAAGGCGCAACCGGCCCCCGGAAACGCTCAGGCAAAAGGACTGCGAGGGAACGGGACACTCTGGAAAGCTGGCCTGAGACGCGTTCAGGCTGCACCGACGGAGTAAGGGTAGGTAACCCCGCCCGAATCTCTCAGGTACCGTGACAGAGGGGGGTCAGTTGGTTCGGCACTTGGCCGGAGGCTGATCGTTTGACGGGGGTATTGTGCTGAAAACACCATTGGACGCGCTGCATCGCCGGTTGGGCGGGCGAATGGTCGGCTTCGCCGGCTACGAGATGCCCGTGCAATATGCGGGCATTATCGCCGAGCACCTGGCTTGCCGGAACAATGCGGCGCTGTTCGATGTCTCGCATATGGGCCAGGCCGAGCTCAGCGATGCCTGCGCCTTCGAGAAATTGGTGCCCGGCGATATTCTCGGCCTGAAGCCGGGCCGGCAGCGCTATACGTTGCTGCTGAACGAAGCGGGCGGCATCGTCGATGATCTGATGGTCGCCAATCTCGGCAACCGCTTTCAGCTCGTGCTGAATGCCAGCCGCAAGCATATCGATCTCAAGCACCTCGCGGAATTTGGTGTTGCGGTGACTGAGTTGCCGGACCGCGCACTGCTCGCTTTGCAGGGGCCGAATGCGGCTGCAATGCTGCCGGAGGGCGACTCGCTGCGCTTCATGGCGGCAAGCGAACGCGAGATTGCCGGCATTGCCTGTGTCGTTACCCGTTCCGGCTATACTGGCGAGGATGGTTTTGAAATTGGCTGCGCGGCGGAAGATGGTATCGCGCTTGCCGAGGCGCTGCTGGCGCGTGGCGCGGTGCCGGCCGGGCTGGGCGCACGGGATTCGCTGCGTTTGGAAGCCGGGCTCTGCCTGTATGGCAATGATATCGACGAGCACACCAATCCTGTGGCTGCCAACCTCACCTGGGCCATCGGTAAACGCCGCAAGATGACCTGGGATTTTCTGGGCGGGGAGCCGATTCGCGCCGCCCTGGAAAACGGTACGGCGGAAAAATTGGTGGGTATTCGCCTTGAGGGCCGGGTGCCGGCGCGGGCTGGCGCGGTGATTCGCTCTGGCAGCGGCGAGTGCATCGGCCGGGTCACTTCCGGCACCTTCGGACCCAGCCTCAACGCCCCGGTGGCGCTTGGGGTTGTGCGTTCGGACCATGCCGCTGATGCCACGCATGTTGATCTGATCGTGCGCGACAAAGCCATTCCGGGCGTCGTTTCGCCCTTGCCGTTCATTCCCCATCGTTACGTTCGCTGAAAGGTTCCGCCATGCCCGATAAACGCTACACCAAAGACCACGAATGGCTGCAAATCGGCGATGATGGTCTGGCGACCATCGGCATCACCGAGCATGCGCAGGCGGCATTGGGTGACATCGTGTTTGTCGAACTGCCGGACCCTGGCCGCTCGCTGGCGAAAGCGGAAGCCTGCGCGGTGGTGGAGAGCGTGAAGGCCGCTTCCGACATTTACGCGCCGCTCGCGGGAACGGTGACTGAGCAGAATCCGCGCATCGTCGAAGATCCGGCATTGATCAACCGGCAACCGGAATCCGGCGGCTGGTTCTTCAAATTGCGCCTCGCCGATCCGGCGGCGATCGCCGAGCTGTTGGACAAGGCAGGCTATGACGCATTGCTGGAGGCAGAGTGATGGGGGCGCTTGAAGAACTGGCGCGGCTGGAGGGTCATGGCTCCTTTGCCGGCCGGCATATCGGCCCGAGCGGCGCGGATATTGCGGAGATGGTGAAAACCGTTGGCGCGGCCTCGCTCGATGACCTGATCGGCAGAACGATTCCCGCCAATATCCGCGCCAATGCGGCGCTCAATCTGCCGGAGGCGATCGATGAGGCGGCAATCGCGGCGGAACTGCGCGCGCTGGCGGCGAAGAACGTCGTGAAACATTCGCTGATCGGGATGGGTTATCACGGCACCTATACCCCGCCGGTGATCTTGCGCAATGTGCTGGAAAATCCCGGCTGGTACACCGCCTATACGCCCTACCAGGCGGAGATTTCGCAAGGCAGGCTCGAAGCTATTCTGAATTTTCAAACCGTGATTACCAGCCTGACCGGCATGGAAATCGCCAACGCCTCGCTGCTGGACGAAGCAACCGCGGCGGCCGAAGCTGTTGCGATGGCGCATGCAATATCGAAAAGCAAAACTGGCATCATCGCCATTGCGCGAGACGTGCATCCGCAGACCAGAGCGGTGATTGCCACGCGCGCCTGGCCGCTGGGCTGGCAACTCGTCGATTTCGTACCCGGCGATAGTGCCGCGATCGCGGCGCAGAAGGCCTTTGCCGTCGTACTGAACTATCCTGGCAGCACCGGCGAAATACGCGATTTATCGGTTGAGATCGCGGCGGGACAAGCGGCGGGCGGCGTCGCCATCGTCTGCGCCGATCCGCTGGCGCTTGCCTTGCTGAAGCCACCGGGCGAAATGGGCGCGGATATCGTCGTCGGCTCGGCGCAGCGCTTCGGCGTGCCGATCGGGTTCGGCGGCCCGCATGCAGGTTTTTTCGCAACCCGCGATATTTATAAGCGGCAAATGCCGGGCCGGCTTGTCGGCGTCTCGGTCGATGCCGCCGGCCGGCCGGCGATGCGTCTGGCGCTACAGACCCGCGAGCAGCATATCCGCCGCGAAAAAGCGACATCTAATATCTGCACCGCGCAGGTGCTGCTGGCGGTGATCGCCGGGTTCTACGTCGCCTGGCACGGTCCGGAAGGCCTGAAGCATATTGCAAGGCGCATCAATCTGCAAACACGGTTGCTCGGAGCCATCGCGGAGAAATCCGGTTTGTCGCTGCGCCATAAGAAATTTTTTGACACGATCGCCATCGAGGCCGGAGCCAAAACCGATGCCTTGATGCAAGCGGCGCTGGATGCTGGTTTCAACTTCCGCCGCATCGATGCAACCGGCATCGGAATCGCGCTGGATGAAACGATTACCCGCGCCGAACTGGAAACACTCGCGGCAATCTTGAGCGGAACTCTGGGTGACGCCGCACCGTCCATTCCCGCGGACCTTGCGCGCAAATCCGCCTTCTGCACCGCTCCCGTGTTCGACACCTATCACTCCGAGCATGAAATGCTGCGCTACCTGAAGCGGCTTGAGGATAAGGACATCGCGCTCAACCGCTCGATGATCCCGCTTGGTTCCTGCACGATGAAACTGAACGCAACCGCCGAGATGTCGGCGATCAGTTGGCCGGAATTCGGCAACATCCATCCCTTCGCGCCTGCGGATCAGACCCTTGGATATAAGATTCTCATCGCCCGGCTTTCGGGATATCTGCAGGCGGTCACCGGCTTTGCCGGGATTTCGCTACAACCCAATTCCGGCGCGCAAGGTGAGTATGCCGGGCTGCTCGCCATTCGCGCCTGGCACGCGGCGCGCGGCGAGAGCGCACGAGAAATTTGTCTCATCCCTGCCTCGGCGCATGGTACCAACCCAGCCTCCGCGCACATGGCGGGCTATCGCGTGGTGGTAGTGGGCTGCGACCGCGACGGTAATGTCGATATCGCCGATCTGCACGCCAAAATCACGCTGCACGCCGCTAACCTGGCGGCGCTGATGATCACCTATCCCAGCACGCATGGCGTGTTCGAAACCGCCATTCGTGATATCTGCAGCGCCGTCCACGAAGCCGGCGGGCAGGTTTATATGGATGGCGCGAACATGAATGCGCAGGTGGGCTTGACCTCGCCTTCCGCCATCGGCGCAGATGTGTGCCATCTCAACCTGCATAAAACCTTCTGCATCCCGCATGGCGGCGGCGGGCCGGGCGTGGGTCCGATCGGCGTGGCAGAGCATCTTCTGCCACATCTGCCGAACCATCCGCTTCGAGAGGATGCCGGCCCTGCCTCAGGCTATGGCCCGATATCGGCAGCGCCTTTCGGCTCCGCGCTGATCCTGCCGATTCCTTATGCCTATATCCGAATGATGGGGCCGGAGGGAATCACCCATGCCACCAAGGTTGCGATCCTCAACGCCAATTACATGGCGGCGCGCCTCGCCCCGCATTACCCCATTTTGTACCGTGGCGCACAAGCCATGGTAGCGCATGAATGCATCATCGACTGCCGCGGTTTTGCCGCAACTTCCGGCGTGCAGGTGGAGGATATCGCCAAACGCCTGCAGGATTATGGGTTCCATGCGCCTACCATGTCCTGGCCGGTCGCCGGAACGTTGATGATCGAGCCGACGGAAAGCGAAAGCAGAAGCGAGCTGGACCGTTTTTGCGAGGCAATGATCAGCATCGCCGGGGAAATTGCCGCCATCGCCGCCGGGCGGCTGCCTAGGGAAGATAACCCGCTGAAAAACGCGCCGCATACCGCAACGGAGGTGATGGCGTCCGGCTGGTCTCACCCTTATAGCCGCGAGCAGGCAGCTTTCCCGTTAAGCTTCGTCGCCGCCGCGAAATACTGGCCGCCGGTGAAGCGCGTCGATAACGTATACGGAGATAAGAATTTGGTTTGCTCCTGCGAACCGCTGGAAAGTTACGCCGAGGCGGCGGAGTAGGCTTGTGGTTCGTAGGGAACGCCCGCCGCCTTGTTGTTGGCGGGCGTTGCCGCCCTACAAACTTCTTACCACGGCATCAGATCATCCACCACCTGCTGCCCGACACGCGGCTGTTGCATATTGGCGATCGTTCCGGTGCCGCCATAGCCGATGCGGGCTTCCGCCATCTGGTCGCTGGCGACTGTATTGTCGCTGGTGATGTCCTCCGGCCGGATGATGCCCGAAACCTGCAGCACGCGCAATTCGCTATTCACTTCCATCTCCTGCCGCGCCGCGACCACCAGATTGCCATCGGGAAGGGTTTGCGTGATTTCACCGGCCAGCGAAAGCGTTACGGTTTCGTTACGCTGGATCTGGCCGGTTCCGGTGGACGAGCCGGCGCCAGTTGCGGAGACTAGGCTGGAGGGGCTCACTGCTTTGCCCAAGAATTTCGGGATCAGCGATTCCAGGCCGAAGAAATTCGGGATGCCGAGCGAGTTGGTGCCGGTGCGCGCGGCGGTAGTATCATCCTTGAGCGAGGCATTGTCATTGATAGTGACCAATACGGTGAGAATGTCCCCAACGCGCGAGGCCCGCTGATCCTTGAAGAAGGTTGTTGTATTGCTTTGCCAAAGGCTGCCGGGAGATGCCGCCGCCACCGCATCTGGCGGCATCGGCATGTTTACCGGATGATAATTGCGTGCGGTGGTGGGATTGGTAATCGGCGAGAGCGGGGGCGCCCTACCGGTATTGGAGAGCTCCGTCATCACGCCGCAGCCGGGCAGCAACAGGAGCGCAAGCAGCGGCGCCGCGCGGCGAATGGTTCTGCTCATTGCTGCACCTGCTGGAAGCCGGCGCCATGCGCCTGCGCGTAGGAGGAATAGTTCGCGTAGCCGCTGTTTTGCGCGGTGGAAAGCGGCGCGCTGCCGGGTGCGATGCTGGCGCTTCCCGGCCCGGTAATCACTGCTTGCACGACCGCGTGCGAAGCCGGGTTAAGCACCGGGATCAGGCTGCCGACGCCGCCGGCGCCCAGAGCCACCCCTTGCGCCGTAAGAACCATCCCTGGCGACGATAAATTCAGCACAACGAATGCTCCTTTCTGGACCACGATTGGCGCAACGAGGTTGTTTGAGGCTACCGCCCCGCCGGCCTGCACGCCGCTGCTCACCGCCATGCCGATGGCCGCGGCGGCGGAAGTGGCGGCGCCATTGGCCTGATTTTCGGGCAGCCGCGCGAGGGTCACGTCCGAGGCATTCAGAATCTCGCCCGGCACCAGATCATGGTTCGCCACCACCGCCTGAACGGAAGGCACGGCCAGGCCCGAGAGGTCGAGATTTTGCGGTGACATGCCCGCGGCATCGACCACCAGCGAGGCGCTGAAATCATTGCTCGCGGGGTCGAAATTCATCCGTGTCACGCTGATTGTGGGCACAGAGCCCGGCGGGATCATCGGCGGCGCGAAATCCGGCAGGGTGATCGCGGCGTTGGCCGGACCGCCGGCAGTGGCGACCGCGTTCGCGATGGCGGCGCTGACCAGCGATAGCTGCATGGCGTTGCCGGGGCTTGCCAGCACCACCTCCGAATTGCTGCCATCGGGCTGCCAGGGCACCTGGTAAGCCGCGGCAATGGCGGCAAGCTGGTCGGAGCCCACCACGATACGCCCGCCCGGCGCCGGCGCCGCGCCAAGTACATGGTCTGCATCCGGCCCGGCATTGCTGAACAGATCGGCAACGCGGATGACCGGGCTGGTGAGCGTCACCAGCGTATTGGGAACCGCCCCGCTTGCATCGGCCGGCAGATTTCTGAAATCCGCATAAGCGGGCTGCGTCATATTATAGGCACAAAATACTAAAAACGGAAAACGCCAGCGCATGGCACTACCTCAATTGTGTTAGGGTGGAGAGCATCTGATTGGAAGCGGTGATGACCTGGCTGTTCATTTCATAAGCGCGCTGCGCGCTGATGAGATTGGTCATTTCGCTGACGACATTGACATTGGAACCCTCAAGATAGCCCTGCATGATCGTGCCAAAGCCGATGGAGCCAGGCACGCCGGTAACCGGGGCGCCGGAAGCGGCGGTCTGCACGAACAGATTGCCGCCTTGCGCGGACAGCCCGGCATCGTTGGGGAAGGTCGCCAGCTGGAGCTGGCCAACGGTGGAAGGCGCGGTCTGGCCTGAGATGGTCACCTCGACCTGGCCGGACTGGTTGATGGTGACATTGCTGGCATTGCTGGGAATCGTGATGCCGGGCTGCACCACATAGCCGTCGGCGGTGACGATGGTGCCATCCGGCGCCAGCGAGAGCGTGCCGTCCCGCGTATAGGCGGTGGAGCCCGAAGGCAGCGTGACCTGAAACCAGCCATGGCCGTTAATGGCGGTGTCCAAGGTGTTGCCGGTTTGCTGCAAATTACCTTGCGCGTACGTGCGGTAGATGCCGGCGGTTTTAACGCCGAGCCCGATTTGCGTGCCGGAAGGCACGATGGTGCCGGTGTCGGAGGAATTGGAGCCGGGCTGGCGCAGATCCTGATAGAGCAGGTCCTGGAATTCGACGCGCTGGGACTTGTACCCGGTGGTTGTCATGTTGGCGATGTTATTGGCGAGCACCTCAACATTGGTTTGCTGGGCCTGCATGCCGGTGGCGGCGATATCTAGTGCGAGCATTTATAAATTCCTGGTTGATCTTAGGATGATTGGCTGAGAATCTGGCTGATGGCGCTCATCTGCCGGGTCTGCTCGGCCTGGATGAATTGCGTGTTGAATTGAAAATTCTGCGATGTCTCCATCATTTTCGTGATCATGAGCACCGGGGAGACATTCGATTGCTCAAGCGCCCCCTGCACGATGCCCGGCTGCGTGGCAGGCGTCGTCGGCTGGCTGGCGATGAACTGATTATCGCCCGCGGCACTCAGGCTTTGCGGATCGCTGACCTGCACCACGCCGATCTGCCCGATCTGGCCATTCTCCCCGTTGATGACGCCATCGGCGCTGATCGTGAGGGTTCCGGCAGTGGGCGGCACTGTAATGGGCTGGCCGGTTGTATCCAGCACCTGGGCGCCGGAGGCGGTGGCCAGGGTGCCGTCCGGCAGCAGGCCAAAGGCGCCGTCGCGGGTCAACCGGTTGCCGTTCGGGGTTTTGACCTGGAAATAGCCATCGCCGGTAATCGCGAGATCGAGCGGACTGCCGGTGGTCTTGACGGCGCCGGTGGACGTATCGCGCCAGGAGCCGCCGGCCGACGTGAAGTCCAGGTTCGATCCGCCGGGGATCGAGCTGCCATCCGGCGTGACCAGGCTCGAGAATTGCAGGTTCGTGGCCTTGAACCCCGGCGTGTTCGCGTTCGCGATGTTGTTGGCGATCATATCCATCGCGTTGGTCTGTGCAACCATGCGGGATAGAATCAGGTAACTCGGATTTTCCAAACGCTTAGCCTTTCGCTTGCAACTGAAATTCTCGTGATGCCAAGCTGTTGAGCAATTGCCGTGCCACTAAAAATCTCCTGATTTGCCGCCATATTTTGGCAACAGCGCGGCTGCCTCCCTAGTCCACCCGGCAAAAAGAACCCGTGCTCGGGGTGCCGCGCTGTCATTTTGTGCCGGGTATCCAGGCGCCGGATTCCTTGTAAAACGAAGTGTTAAGGTTTTTCACAGCAATCTCCCGCGTATTTCGCGGAGTAGGTTAAATGGTTAAAATAACCAGAGTGACATTGCCCGGATTGGACATTTCCGGATTCGACATTCCCGGACGGGACAGTCCATGAGCGACAAGAAATCCGTGGTTAAGGCCGCAAAGGAAGACAGGGGTCCTGGCCATGTCGCCGAAGACGAGGAGGTCGCGCCGCCGCCCAAGAAAAAGGGCAAGATGATGATGATCATCATCATCATTGCCGTGGTGGTGCTCCTGCTCGGCGCGGTGGGCGCGCTGGGGTTTCTTGGCATCATCAAGCTGCCATTTCTGCCGCACGCGAACAAGCACGTCGCCGCTCCGGTTGTACAGATACAGTTCATCAAGGTTCCGGAACTGATCGCCAATCTCAATGCCGGGCCGGAT